>JBOHYL010000040.1:0-9425 GCA_050737915.1 Rudaea sp. | reverse complement strand
GTGCGTGCCGACTGGCTGCGCGCCTTGACCGGTTATTTCGCCTATCCGATAGTAGCCGTCGTGCAATGCCCGCAGGCGCACCGCGACTACGAGCACAACGCCTTTCGGCGCATGACCAACTGGGAATACGACGGTTTCTTCCGCCTCGGCATGCACCATCGCAACGAGCGCAACGCGATCATCCAGCACGGCACCATGACGATGGTGCGGCGCGGTGCGCTGGAGGCAACCGGCGCATGGGCGGACTGGACGATTTGCGAGGACGCCGAACTCGGCCTGCGCCTGATGCACGCCGGCTACGACACCATCTACGTTGACGAGATCATGGGCCGCGGCCTGACTCCGGCCGACTTCACCGCGTTCAAGTCGCAGCGCTATCGCTGGGCATTCGGCGCAATGCAGATTCTGAAAGCGCGCTGGGACTGGCTGACCGAGCGCGGACCGCTGACGTGGGGCCAGCGCTTCCACTTTCTCACCGGCTGGTTTTCGTGGTTCGCCGATGCTTTGCATTTGGCTTTCACCCTGCTCGCACTGTTCTGGACCGCCGGCATGATCGGCCTGCCCGAGTACTTCAATCTTCCCCTGGATTTGTTCATTTATCCAATCCTCGGCTTCTTCGTATTCAAGGCTGCGTTCGGCATCATCCTGTACCGTTTGCGCGTGCCGTGTTCATGGAAGGACACGCTCGCCGCGGCGATCGCCAGCATGGGCTTGAGTCACGCGATTGCGCGCGGCATTTATCTCGGCTTGTGGAAAAAGCACGGCGAATTCGTGCGCACGGCCAAAAGCCGGCGCCTGAGCAAACGTCCGAATCCATTCGCCGCGGTCAACGAAGAACTGCTGATGTTCGTCGCCATCGGGCTCGGCATTTTCGGCATGCTGCGCGCGGTTGGCATCAACTACCTCGAAGGCAAACTCTGGATCGCGATCCTGTGCGCACAGGCGATTCCGTACCTTTCCGCTTTGATCGGCGCGTGGGTGGCGTGGCGTGCGGGGGAAACCGCTGGCTGAGCGACGGCAAGACCCGCGGTTATGCATCGCCTCAATCTGAATTCCGTTCGTCCTAAATGTGGATTTGTATATACGTATATAATGATGCAATTGCCACAACCCATTTAACATCAGGTTCAGGCAGCCAGGAGTATTCTCTACCCCATCCGGAACACACGTCCGGGCCCGATCACCGGGTCGCCACGTCATTACGCGCAAGCAATCCATACGAGTGTATGTTCCGGGCACTCCATCCCTTGCGCATCATTAACGACGATATCCGCGACGCGATTGCGCGCCCGCCAACTTGGAGAATATCCGCATGAACACTCTCGAATCGGTACGCACCGAAGATATCGGCAGCCTGCATGAATTGGTCGATATCACCCGTGATGGTGTCACTTTCTATGGCGATGCCGCCAACAAGATCGCCAATCCGCAGTTGAAATCGATCTTCGTCGAGATGACCGATACCCGCAAACGTTTCGTCGACGCGCTGTCGAAGGAACTGCCACCCGCAGCGGCAAAACCGGCGCCGACATCCGACGTGCGCGGCACCTGGCACAAGCTGTATACCGACATCCGCGGCAAACTGGGCGACAAGGGCCTGGCATTCACCAGCGACGTCCAGGCCAGCGAAGATCGCCTGCTCAAGGCCTACGACAGCGTGACTCACGATCACGAAGTCCCGGCGACGGTGAAGAGCGTGGTCGCCAACTTCCTGCCGACCATGCGCAAGCAGTACGATTCAATCCGCGAGCGCAAATGGGCCGCGGCTGCGTAATCGTCTACAAGTCATAACTTGCGAAACAACGCCGGCACGGGAACCCGTGCCGGTTTTTTTGCGGCTGCAATCAATGCCCTGCGGCATGCGCCGCAAACAGCCGCTTCAGGGGTTCGATCCTGTTCACCAGCGCCAGCCCTGCGCCACGCAGCGCGGCCACGGGCATAGCATCGTTGGCGAACAGGCGCTGGATCGCCTCGAATGCATGCGCAGACAGCGCATTGTCGCTGCGCCGGCGACGTTCATATTGGCGTAGCACGGATTCAGCGGCGAAATCCCGTTTGGCATCGCGCGCCAAGTTTAGCGCAGCGCACAATTCGTCGACGTCGCGCAGACCCAGGTTAACGCCCTGCCCGGCCAGCGGATGCACCACATGCGCCGCGTCGCCGATCAAGGCGAAGCGCGGGGCAATATAGCGTTCCGCGAGTTTCCTGCGCAGCGGGAAGGCGGCGCGCGGTGTCGTTGCCGTGATCGTGCCGAGACGAAAATCGAACGCGGCGCCGAGTTCGTTGCAGAATGCCGTATCGTCCAGAGCGAGCAGGCGCTCGGCTTCCGCGTTCGGCATCGACCAGACGATGGAACTGCGTCCGTCGGTCAGCGGCAAAAACGCAATCGTTCCGCCCAGCACGAACCGCTGCCAAGCTGTGTCGGTGTGCGTGCGCTCGGTTGCCACGTGCGCGACGATGGCGCGTTGCCCGTACTCGTGGTCGCGCGTGGCGATGCCGAGCAAGTCGCGCAAGGCCGAATCCGCGCCGTCGGCCGCGACCACCAGACGCGCCGTCAGAACACTGTCGTCGTCGAGCATCAGGGTTCGCCGCTGCGCATCGCTATCCGTTGCCGTCACCCGCGCCGGGCAGCGCAGCGAGATATCCGCCTGCGCCTGCAGCGCCTGCCACAATACGCATTGGATCAGCCGGTTCTCAACGATGAAACCGAGCGCGGCCATGCCGCTGTCCGCGGCGGCGAAGCTCAATTCTCCCGGCGCCAGAGCATCCCACACGCGCATGTGGCGGTACGCGCAGACACGCGATGCAGCAATGGCATGCCAGACATCCAGACGTGCAAACAATTCGGCGGATGACGGCGCCAAGGCGACTACGCGTAAATCGACATCGTCCGCAGCCTGCAACGGCTTGGGTGCGCGCGGCTCAACCACAGCGACATCAAAGCCCGCGCGCGCCAACGCCAGCGCCAATGCCGCTCCGACCATGCCAGCGCCTACTATCGCGACGTCGTGGATGCTGCGGCGCACGAGGCTCATTTTTGCGATCCTCCCTGATCGCGAAAGAACAAACCAGCATCCCTGCCGGGAATTTCAACAAGCGATCCTTTCAGCGCCAACCGTGGCACGACGCCGCGAAACCCCATGCCGCGCCGCACGAGTGCAGACTGCAGTGGCGGAATGCGATCAAGCGCCAGCAGACCAAGGCTACGAAGCAATTTCAATGGCGGTGCCTCGTTCGCGCTCCAGCGCGCGAGCGCATTGCTGGTTGCCGACGTGCCTTCGCGATCCTCACGGCGGCGGTTCGAGTATTCGGCCAGCAATGCGGGATCGCCCGGGTCATCATCTGCACGTGCGGTTTCGATCAGTAATTCAGCCAACGTCAACGCATCACGCAAACCCAGATTGAACCCCTGCGCACCGATCGGATGCAGGGTTTGCGCGGCATTGCCGACCAGCACCGCGCGCGGCGCGGTCAGGCGTTGCGCCAGCACGCCGCGCAACGGATACGACACACGTCGACCTGGGCGGGTCAGGTGGCCGAGGCGCCAGCCGAAACGTGCGTGCAGCAATTCGATGAACCTGGCGTCGTCCAGCGCGGCAACGTGCGCCGCATCGGCAGTCGGCACTGTCAGTACCACGCCGGCGCGGCGCTCCTTCAACGGCAGCAACGCGACCGGGCCAGTGGCGGTGAAACGCTCGTAGGCACAATCCGGCGCGCGTTCTGGAGTAACCGTGGCGACAAACGCGGTCTGGCAATAATCAGTGGTTTCGGCTTCGATGCCGAGAGTCGTACGCACAAACGATGCCGTACCATCGGCACCCACCAGCAGGCGCGTACGCAGGGTTCGCACACCTTGAGCAGTCGACAACGTCGCTTCGATGACGTCGGTTTTTGCATGGATCGCCGCAACCTTCGCCGGCGCCAACCGCTGCAACGAACGGCAGGCGTCCAGACAGGCCAGCAGGCCGTTGCCGAGTTCACGCGCCGGCAGCACGGCGCCGAACGCATCCACACCATGCTTCGCCGCGTGCAGCCGCAGCGCACCGAATTCCCCCTGCCGGCTCACGTGGATCTTGCGGATCGGCGTTGCGCGCGCAGCAACGTGCGCCCATACGCCCAGCGCGGTAAGCGCATTCACGCTCGCGCGCGCGAGGGCGAGATTGCGCTCGTCATAGCTGGGTTGTGCATCAACCTGTAGCGGCGCAGCTTCGACCATGGCCACGCGCAATCCTGCGTCGTTGAGCGCAATCGCGAGGCTGGCGCCGACCAGACCGCCGCCGACGATCAAGACATCCACGTCATCCATGCGCCGATGATACCGCGACAAGTGCTACCCTTGTCCGCACGTCGTAAAAGGGCAGCCATGGACCTTGTTCTCGTCCGCCACGGCGATGTCGATGCGCAGCCCGGCCTGTGCCTGGGCCAGACCGATGCGCCACTGTCACCGTCCGGTTTCGGCGCCGTGCAGCAACTGGCGGCAACCTGGACGGAGAGCGCGCCGCGTTTTCTGTTTTCCAGCGATTTGAAGCGCGCGCAGCAGGCAGCGCAGATATTTGCCGCGCGTTTCGCGATCGAGCCCTTGATCGACCCACGCCTGCGCGAAGTAAACCTCGGTGACTGGGACGGCAAGCGCTGGGACGCGGTGATGCAATCCGACGCCGCGCGCTACGAGCACTGGGCCAACAACTGGGTGATCCAGGAGGCGCCCGGCGGCGAAAGTTTTGCCGACGTGATCCGCCGCACCGGAGCGTGGCTGGCGTCCGTACTCGCCTCCACCCACGATGAGGACTGCGTGCTCGCTGTAGCGCATGCGGGCTCGATCCGCGCCGTGCTCTGCCACGCGCTTGGCCTGCCGCCCGCGCGTGCATTCGCACTGCGCATCGACCACGCCCACGCGGCCCGCGTACGCACCCGCGGCGGACAGTTTGAAGTATGCTATATCAATGCGTCCCGGTTCGAGATTGATTGAGGCGCGCGAATTCCCGGAGATTTCCACAATGCAACATATTCCACAAAATCACATCGTGTCCCCGCGTACCTGGGTTCTGGCCGCGATGATCGCATTCGCCGTCGGCGTGCGCTTGCTGATCTACTTCGTACCCGGTGCGCTGCCCTACAATTTCACCCCGGTCGAGGCGATCGCGCTGTTCGGCGGCGCGTATTTCGCCGACCGCCGCCTGGCGTTCGCCATTCCGCTTGCCGCGATGCTGCTCGCCGACCTTGTCATCGCCGCGGCACTACCGCGCGAGTGGATTGGCGATTGGCTCGGTACCCTGCCGGCCGTCTACGGTTGCATCGCGCTTACGGTCGTCGGCGGTCTGCGCCTGTCGCATCGCATCAGCGCGTTCCGCGTGACCGGCTACGCCTTCGCCAGCGCCGTGCTGTTCTTTTTCGTCACCAATTTCGCCACATGGCTCGCGGCGCACGGCGGCGCGGGTGCAGCCTGTACGCAAAGCCTTGCCGCCTGCTACGTCGCTGGAATTCCGTTTTTCCGCGGCACCCTCGCCGGCACCTTGTTCTGGAGCGCACTTCTGTTCGGCGGATTCGAGCTGATGCGGCGGCGTTGGAGCGTACTGGCAACCGCAACAGCCTGATCGAACACGGTGGGCAACCGTCTCAGCAAAATTTATACAAGAACCGGCGACGACGGCACCACCGGCCTCGGCGACGGTACGCGCACACGCAAGGATTCTGCGCGGGTGGCTGCCTACGGCACGGTCGACGAACTCAACAGCGCGATCGGCATGGTGCTGGCGCAGGAAGTTTCCGACTCCGTGCGCGAAACGCTGACACAAACCCAGCACGATCTGTTCGATCTTGGCGGTGAACTGTGCATACCCGGCATGGCGATGATCCACGACGCGGATATTGCGCGCCTTGAATCCACGCTGGACGATTTCAACGCCGATCTGCCGGCACTCAAGGAGTTCATCCTGCCCGGCGGCGGCATGGCCGCGGCCAGCTGTCATCTGGCGCGCACCGTGTGCCGGCGTGCGGAACGCGAAGTGGTGATGCTGGCGCAACAGGAAAGCGTGCGGCCGGAAGCGGTGCGCTACCTCAATCGCTTGTCCGATCTGCTGTTCGTGCTCGCCCGCGTACTTGCGCGTGCCTCGGGTCACGGCGAAGTGCTGTGGCAGCATGAACGGCGCAAGAAGCCGGCGCGCTGACAGAAAAACATGCGCTAGCGCAGTTGGCTTTTCTGCCGCACCCGACGAACATCGCTACATGACCACGGCGCTCTACACCCATCCAGCCTGCCTCGCCCACGACCCTGGCCCCGGTCACCCGGAATCGCCGGCGCGTCTGCGCACGGTGCTGGCCGCTCTGGACGAAGCGCGATTCGCAACCCTGGTCCGCATCCCGGCGCCACGCGCCACACGCGCGCAACTCGAACGTGTGCATGCGTCACACCTGATTGACGCGGTCTTCGCCGCAGCACCGCGCGAAGGCCACATCCGCATCGATGCCGACACCGGCATGTCGGCGGATTCGCCGGAAGCGGCCCTGCGCGCCGCCGGCGCCGTTTGCGCGGCGGTGGACGCGGCGATCGATGGCTCCGCCGCGCGCGCATTCTGCGCCGTGCGTCCGCCCGGCCATCATGCAACGCGCGACACCGCAATGGGATTTTGCCTTTTCAACAATGTCGCCATCGGCGCCGCGCACGCGCTGGCGCGCGGACTCGCACGCGTGGCAATTGCCGATTTCGACGTACACCACGGCAACGGCACGCAGGACATTTTTTGCAACAAGCCGAGCGTGCTGTTTGCCTCCACCCACCAATCGCCACTGTATCCGGGTACCGGCATGCGCGATGAAGTCGGGCTCGGCAATATCGTCAATGTTCCGCTTTCGCCGACCGCGGGCACGGCGCAATTCCGCACGGCATTCGCCGACATCATCCTGCCCGCGCTGCGCACGTTCCGGCCGCAGCTGCTGCTGATCTCTGCCGGCTTCGATGCGCACCGGCTCGATCCGCTGGCGGACCTGAACCTGGACGCCGACGATTTCGGCTGGGCAACAAGCGAACTGGTGGAAATTGCGCGCGAATACGCTTCCGGCCGTGTCGTCTCCAGCCTGGAAGGCGGTTACAGCCCGACTGGCTTGCGCGAATCCACCGCGGCTCACGTCGCCGCGTTGATGGACTGATTCACTCCGAGTCTGCCGGCAGAAAATCCAGTGCCAACGAATTGATGCAGTAGCGCAAACCGGTCGGCTGCGGGCCGTCGGTAAATACGTGGCCCAGATGCGAATCACAGTGCGCGCACCGCACCTCGACCCGGTACATGCCGTGCGAACGATCCTCGCGTTCGCCGACGGCCGCAGCGGCAATCGGCTGGAAATAGCTGGGCCAGCCGCATCCGGAGTGGAATTTTGCCGCGGACGAAAAGAGCGGCGCGGCGCAGGCGGCACAGGTGTAGGTGCCAGCGTCGTCATGATCGCAATACTTTCCGCTGAACGGCGCCTCGGTGGCGGCCAGCCGGCATACCGCGTAGGCATCGGCACCGAGTTGGGCACGCCATTGCACGTCGTTCTTTTCGATTTTCGCGTTCATCGCAAGCTCCTGTGAGCACCAATATGACCGGACTTCCGGCCTGCCAATTGCATCAAACGCGTTGCCCCGTTTGCGCGAATCAGGCAAGCTTTGCGCTCTTGCGACCGCCGACGGATTGTTCGTGCCGACCAGCCAGCGTTCCAGTCTACTGTGCACCCGCATGCTTGCGGCCGCCGTGGCGTGTGCCATAGCCCACCTCGCTGCCGCCGCGGACGCGCCGCCGGCGTGTCCGGTCGGCGTGTTGATCTGCCCGAAAGCACCGCGTCAAAACACGTTCGCGATGTGCAAGCGCAACGCGCTGCTGGATTTCTACACACCGGGTCTGCCAAGCGAAGGCGACCGCACCGCCGTGGCCAGCGACCTGAGTGCGCGCAAGGTGTCGTCCACGGACAACTCGCACTATCGCCTCGAAGGCGACGTACGCATGCAGCGCCTGGATCAACTGTTGCGCGCCGACACGCTCACTTACAATACCGATACCATGGCCTACAGCGCACAGGGCGATGTGCGCATGCAGGATCGCAGCATTCTGATGGCAGCGACTTCCGCCCGCGGCACCGATTCGCCACGTTCCACGCAACTGGCCGAGGTGCGTTACCAACTGTTGCAACAGCGCGGCAACGGCACCGCCGCCAGCGCAGACATGAGCGATCCGGACCACGGCACGCTGACCGACGGCACCTATTCGACCTGCGATCCGGACGACCGCCGCTGGTATCTGCATGCCGGCAGCATGAACATGGACAAGATCGCCAACAAAGGCCGCGCGCACAACGTCACCATGTACTACGCCGATGTGCCGTTTTTCTGGTTTCCATACCTCGTCTTTCCCCTGAGCAACGAGCGCCAATCAGGCTTTCTTGCGCCACACGTTGCCTATTCCGGCCGTCGCGGCCTGGTTCTGGGCGCGCCGTATTACCTGAACCTGGCACCGAACTACGACGCCACCCTCGAACCACGCATCTCGACCGAGCGCGGCGCCATGCTCCAGGGCCAATTGCGTTATCTGGATGCCGTCGACAAGGCGCAGATCGACTTCAATTTCGTACCGCACGATAACGGGGCCGATGACGAGCGCGCGCAATATGCCGCCACGCCGCCGGTGTTCCAGGGTCCGGCATCGCCGGTGGTCATTCCCGACCAGCGCTACACGTTCCGCATCCAGGATACGAGCATGTTCTCGGCCAACTGGGGCGCCGCGGTGAACATCGACCGGGCATCCGACAAGCAGTATTTCCAGGATTACGGCGATTCGCTGACCTCCTCTGCCACCGCCCTGCTCGGTTCCAGCGCCTACCTGAACGGTCGCGGCAGCTGGTGGAACGCAAGCTTCGGCGCCGATGCCTCGCAGATCACGCAGACCACGCTGTCGAACGCCGTACAGCCTTACCAGCGCCTGCCGCGGGCCACCTTCCAGGGCGAACACGCGTTGCTCGGCGGTCTGGTCTGGGGCGTGAATTCCGAATACGTGGATTTCCGCCGCGGCCCGTTCGATCTGGATGGCATCACTTCAGGCAGCGTGCACAGCGTCGCCTCGATCGAAGGCCAGCGCGTGGATTTGTATCCGTACCTCGCGTATCCGGTCGAGAGGGCCGGCTATTTCATCCGTCCGGAACTCGGCCTGCGCTATACCGCCTACGATCTGAGCGACCTGAACGGTTACAACGCCAGCCATCCCGGCGCACCGGCGTTCGCGCAATCCTCGCCCTCGCGCAGCACGCCGATCTTCGATCTCGACGCCGGATTGATCTTTGAGCGCCCGCTCACCCTGTTCGGCAACGCGCTTACGCAAACGCTGGAACCGCGCCTGTACTATTTGCGCGTGCCCTATCGCAATCAGGCCGATCTGCCGATCTTCGACACGCAACTGCCC
>JBOHYL010000039.1:0-13219 GCA_050737915.1 Rudaea sp. | reverse complement strand
CCATCACGACGCCGTCGGCGGCGATCAGAGCGCGGTAGGTGTCTTCGCTGAAGTCGTTGTGGCCGGGCGTGTCGATGAGCGACATGCGGCGGCCCTGGATCTCGAACTCGAGCGCTGCGGACGTGATCGAGATGCCGCGCTGCTGTTCGAGCTCCATCCAGTCCGACGTCGTGCTCCGGCGGTCGCGACGCCCGCGCACGGCGCCCGCCAGCTCAATCGCGCCTGCGTAGAGCAATAATTTTTCCGTCAGCGTCGTCTTGCCGGCGTCCGGATGCGAGATGATCGCAAACGTGCGCCGGCGCAGGGTTTCTTCGGTGTGATTCATCGGGAAAGGGTTGTGCCGCCCTCACCCCTTGCCCTCTCCCGCATGCGGGAGAGGGGGAGCGATCGTTGCGCTGCGCGCAACATCGGCATGTCATTGTAAAGGGCGCGCGATTATACGCGATGGGCGCTCAACACTCGATCACATTCACTGCCAGCCCGCCGCGCGAGGTTTCCTTGTACTTGTCCTGCATGTCGCGGCCGGTGTCGCGCATCGTCTTGATGACTTTGTCCAGGCTTACCCGATGTTTGCCGTCGCCGCGCATGGCCATGCGCTGGGCGTTGATCGCCTTGACCGAACCCAACGCATTGCGCTCGATGCAGGGACTCTGCACCAGGCCGCCGATCGGATCGCAGGTCAACCCCAGGTTGTGTTCCATGCCGATCTCGGCGGCGTTCTCGACCTGGTAAACAGTGCCACCGAGTGCGGCCGTGAGCCCGCCGGCGGCCATCGAACATGCCACGCCGACTTCGCCCTGGCAGACGACCTCTGCGCCGGAGATTGAGGCATTTTCCTTGTATAAAATCCCTATCGCCGCGGCCGTGAGCAGAAAATCGAGCACACCTTGCTCGTTTGCACCCGGGATGAAACGGTCGTAGTAATGCAGCACCGCGGGAATGATGCCGGCCGCGCCATTGGTCGGCGCGGTGACGACACGGCCGCCGGCAGCGTTTTCCTCGTTGACGGCGAGCGCGTATAGATTGACCCAATCCAATATCGTCAGCGGATCTTTCAGCGCCGCTTCAGGGCGATCCTTCAACTCGGCGACCATTATCGGTGCACGTCGCTGCACTTTCAGCCCGCCCGGCAACACGCCGGTTTCGCGCATGCCGCGGGCGACGCAATCGGACATCGCCTTCCAAAGGGTCAGCAGGCCGGCGCGGATTTCAGTTTCGCTGCGCCAGACGGTTTCGTTTTCGAACATGATCTGGGCGATGGTCTTGCCCGAATCCTCGCATAGCTTGAGTAGTTGATCGCCGGTGTGGAACGGATGCGGCAGCGCCGTGGTGTCGGCGACGATGCGATCCTCGGCTGCTTCGTCCGGATTGACCACGAAGCCGCCGCCGACGGAGTAGTAGTCGCGCGTGGCCAATTCGCCGCCGTTGGCATCGAATGCAGAGAAGCGCATGCCGTTGCTGTGGTATGGCAGTTTCTGCCGCTTGTTGAAGACGAGATCGGTCTTCTCGTCGAACGCAATCTTGTGCTTGCCGAGCAGGCGGATTTTTTTCTCGCTGCGGATGCGATCGAGTCGCGCTGGAATCGAATCCGGATCGATCCGGTCCGGCCATTCGCCCTCGAGTCCGCATAGTAAAGCTTTGTCGGTACCGTGGCCGCGGCCGGTATGCGCGAGCGAGCCGAACAATTCCGAACGAACGCGAGTCACGCGTGGGAGCACGCCGGTTTCCGCGAGCCAGCGATTGGCGAAGCGTGCCGCTGCGCGCATCGGGCCAACGGTGTGCGAGGACGACGGACCGATGCCGATCTTGAATAAGTCGAAAACGCTGACGGCCATGGGAAACCTCTGAATAAGCTGCTGCGCTCGGCAGCTCGCGTTCCGGCGGTGCTCGGAATCCTCACATATTAGCGTGTATGCTCCGGTTCCTGCGCTCCGGCTGAGCGCCCGATCTCATCTGAAACCAGGCCTTCGCTCGCAACGCTTCTTCAGAGGTTTCGGGCGCGATCATTCTACGCCCTCAAACCCAAGGTTCGATGCGCTTGATCCTCTACCAACGTGACGACTGCCCCCTGTGCGACCTTGCGCTCGATGTTCTCGCGAACGCGCGGATACCCGACTTCCACAGCGTGTTTATTGACGAGAATGCGCAACTCGAAACCCGCTATGGCGAACGCGTACCAGTATTGCGCGATGCGGAGTCGGGGCGCGAACTGAACTGGCCATTTGATGCGGCGACGGTGCGCGATTTTCTAGAATTGCCAGGTCAATAGTAATTGCTGGCCATCTGTTCCTAGCGTCGGCGCCAAGGCGGAATTGCGCTCGCGCAAGCTTCGATTGAAATCGACCAGGTGATGGCCGATCAGTCCGCCGATCAAGGCGCCCGCAACAACGTCGGATGCCCAGTGCGCATTCTGTTCGATGCGCGCGTAGCCAACCAGTCCGGCGATACCGTAGGCAGCGGTATCCACCCACAGCGAATCGTAATGGGTGGCAATCACCGAGGCGAACGCGAACGCGCCAGTGGCATGACCGGACGGGAACGAATAGTCGCCCTGCAGCGGTGTGAAATGGTGCGGACCAAGTCCGCTGTATGGCCGCGCGCGTCCGACTACGCCCTTGATTGTGGACGTGACCAGCGCGCTGATCATGCTGGCCGAAAAGCCGTCGAGCGCCACGCTCTTGGCTTCGTCGTTGTCTGCAAATGCGCCGTACGCGTAGAAACCGGCCAGCACCGGCAGGCCGTACTGCTTGGTGCCGAATTTCTGCACGTCGCGAAAGAAGCGGTCAGTCGAGGCGGAGCGATTGCTTTGGGCTGCGTCGTGGATGGGCTTGTCGAGAAACGCCATGCTCAGCGCCAGCCCGCCGCCGATCAGCGCGGCATCGCGCCAGTCGTTGCGATCCCAACGCACCGGCTCCGTGGCGGTTTCCTGCGCGTCGGACCAGATCAGCTTGAGGTACGCGACCGAGAGCGGACTTTCCGGTTGCCGATCCACGCTGTCGCTGCGCGTTTGCGCGGTCTGTGCCACCAACGACGGCGCATTCCAATCGTCTGATTGTGCCGCGTGCACACGTGCGCCACAAAATACCAGGCATGTGCTGAAGGCGAGGACTGTTGTACGCCGCATACCCCCTCCGGTGCGGAACGGGCTACCCGCGCCATTAGACTCCCGGGTTTGTTATCGGCGCCTGAAGAACTGCGTTGCCTGATTCGATCACCGCTTCCACATCCGGCGTGCGCCAACCGCAGCGCAGACCCCAGAAATAGAAAACCAGTCCGGCCAGCCCAACTACGACCAAGTCCCAGCCGAACGGGAGCCAATCGCGGCCGCCGAATTTCGCGCTGCCGACGTACGACAGAATAGCGATCACGGGCAGATACACGATCAGCCACCAGGCGCCGTCGAGCTGCCGGCGGAAATCGCGCCAGCCGTTTTTCGCCTGATAGTAAAAGTATACCGGCAGCGCAACCACCATCAACACGATGATTTGGCCGGTCAGCGGCCAGCGCGCCCAGTACAACAGTTCGGTGGCAAACACGAAACCGAAGCAGGCCAGCGCCGGCAGCGCGGGCAAACGCAATGGACGATGCAGGCTTGGTGCGGTGCGGCGCAAGGTCATCACGCTGACCGGGCCGGCCAGATACGCGATAATCGTCGCCACCGAAATTACCGCAGCCAGCGTGCCCCAGCCGCGGAAGAAGAACAGGAACGCGAAGGCCACCGCCAGATCGAACCACAGCGCCACGCGCGGCACCCCGTAGACTCGATCCACCGTGCCGAACGGCGCCGGCAAGCTGCCGTTTTTCTGCATCGCGTACAGCATGCGCGCACAGGTTGCGGTGTAGGTCATGCCAGTACCGCTGGGGCTGATGAAGGCGTCGGTGTAGAGCAACATCGCCAACCAGTGCAGGTTGACGATGATGGCCAGCTCCGCGAACGGTGAACGGAAATCGATGCCGTGCCAGCCGGCCTTGGCCAGCATGTCCGGGGGCACGGCCCCGAGGTAGGCTACTTGCAGCAACAGGTACACGATGGTCGCCAGCGCAATCGAGCCGAGTATGGCAAACGGAATGCTGCGGCCAGGATCGCGCGCTTCGCCGGCCATGTTCACCGGACTCTGGAAACCGTTGTAACTGAATACGATGCCGGCGATCGCGACGGCGGTGAGGATCGCGGCAAAATCCGTCGCGTGTGCGCCGCCATGTACGCCGACGGCAAAGTTTTCGGCATGGAAGCCGCTGGCCATCAGGCACAGTGCCGTCGCCGCCGGCACGATCAGCTTGAACACGGTGATCGCTGAATTGGAGCGCGCGAACAGTTTCACGCTCCAGTAGTTGAGCAAAAAGTATACGACGACCAGGGCTGCGGCGATGCTCAAGCCCGGCGGCGTCAGCTCGCCGCGACCGTCCGCCGCGTGCACGTACAAGGCTTGCGCCCACGGCCAGGTCCACGACGCCATGTATTGCACCGACGCTTCGGCCTCGACCGGAATCACCGAGACGATGGCGATCCAGTTCGACCAGGCGGCGATGAAGCCAACCAGCGAGCCGTGCGAATACTGCGCGTAACGCACCATGCAGCCGGACTCGGGAAACATCGCGCCCAGTTCCGCATACGTCAACGCGATCGCGGTGATGATCACCGCGCCGATGACCCAGGCCCAAATCGCGCCGGGACCGGCCAGTTCCGCCGCACGCCATGCGCCGAACAGCCAGCCCGAGCCGATGATGGAACCCAGACCGGTGAGCATCAACGCAATCGGTCCGACCTCGCGCCGGATCGAGGAATCGTGTGCCATGGGAAACCCCCGATGAACCTGCGCCAATGGTGGCAGGTTTTCTGCTGCGCGTCAGCGCCCCAGGCTATTTCGCGCTCCACGAACCTCTGAATAACCGTCGCGAGCGAAGACAGATTGCGTACCGCCGGAGCGCAGAAACCGGAGTTTACGTGCAGAGTAAATGAGGATTTCGAGCACCGCCGGCACGCAAGCTGTCGAGCGCAGCAGGTTAGTCAGAGGTTCTTAGCTGCAGATGCCCGTGCACGGTCACGTCGCGGCCAATATCGGCCCAGTCGCCGCTTGCGCCAAGGCCGAAGTCCAGGCGATTGAGCGTGGTGTCCACATCCAGCGTCGCCGACTTGCCGGCTGCGGCAAATTTCACTTTCAGCGTCACCGGATTGGTCTGATCGCGAATGGTAAGCGTGCCATGTGCGACCAGCCCACCGTCATCGCCCTTGCCGAACGACTGGGTGACGAATCGGGCCAGCGCGAATTTCGTGGTGTCGAAGAAATCGGCGGTGCGCAAGGTGTCGTCGCGTTCGCTGCTATGCGTATCGACGCTGGACATGGTCACCGTCACGTCGAATTTGTCTGCGGACAGATCGTTCTCGTCGAATGCGATGGCGGCATCGAATTTGCCGAATTTTCCGGCAAACGGGCCGTCCTGATACGTGCCCGTGAACGTCAGCGAGCTTTTCGCCGCATCCACCTGCCAGTCGCGCGCGAACGCGCAGGCGGGCACGAGCAGCAGCAAAAGTATAAAAGTGTGCATGATGGGAGCGTCAGTCGCGGCCGAACGGCAACATACGCCGCAGTACATTGTCGCGGTTGTGGAAGTGATGGATCAAGGCCATTGCTGCGTGCCCGGCGGCCACCGCGATCAGCGTCCAGAACAGGAATTCGTGGCGCCCGGCCGCGATGTGTTTCAGATCCGGCATGGAAGGATCCGGCCCGCCCAGCGGCGGAATAGGGACAAGCCCGAACCAGTACAGCGGCCGCAGCGAGGTCACCGAATCGAACCACCAGCCCGACAGCGGCACGAGGAAAATCAGCAGGTACAAAAGCGCATGGCTGGCGCGTGCGGCAAATACCTGCCAGCGCGGTATCGCTGGTGGGGCATGCGGGCGCGCGTCAAACAAACGCCAGAGCAGACGCAGCAGCGCCAACGCGAGGATGGTCAGGCCCAGCGACTTGTGGAAACTGAAAACAGCGATCACGTTCGGATGTTTGGGCAGCTCGACCATGATCAGGCCGATCGTGCCCTGCACGAGGATCAACAGCACGATGGTCCAGTGAAAAAACCTGGCTACACTGCCCCAGCTTTGCGCATTGCTCTTGAGCATGACTACGGGCCCAAATCTTGTGGCGCAGCGTGTGCCTGCGCATCCTTGTCGCGCAAGCCCTCGACTTCGATACGGATCGAAACCACGTCCCCGATGTCGGGCAGATATTTTTTGATGCTGAAGTCCGAACGCTTGAGCGCAGCCGTAGCCGAAAATCCCGCGGTGTAGCGCAAGTCGTACGGATCGAGCCCGGCGCGATGAAAATCGACGTGCAGACCGACCGGTCGAGTAACACCGCGCAACGTCAGCATTCCATGCACGATTGCACTGCGCTCGCCGTTTTTTTCGATGGCGGTCGATACATAGCGCGCGGTCGGATATTTATTGGTTTCCAGAAACTGCCACGAACGCAGCATCGCGTCCCATTTCGCATCGCCCATATCCAGCGAAGCGGTGTCGATGACGACATCGACTTTCGCTTGCGCCCACTGGTCGGCGTCAAAGTGGATAAATCCGCTTTTGACGTGCATACGCCCGCACGGATTCGAGAAGCCCAGATGACTGACGCAGAAGAAAATCTGCGAGTGCGTGGTGTCAAAGCGATAGTCGGTCGCGTGCGCGGGCGCCCAAGCCAGCACGGCGGCAGTCAACATGAATCGGAATTGCATATTCATACGCTACCTAGTTTGCCAGAACCGGGGGCGCGCGCATCCATTCACGCAGTTTGGCTACTGCAAAGGTGGGCAAATAAGAACCCACGAAAGTTCCCGTGCGCCGCAACGTGACCGAGTTCTGGCATCATCGCTGCGGGGATGATTTGGGGAACGCGTATGTGGGCGAGGCTGTTGATGATTGCCGCGTTGGCGGTTTTGCTGCCGGCGCATGCCAATCCTCTCGCGACGCAGCCATACTTCCGCACACTCGGTGCGGCCGACGGCTTGCCGTCGAGCACGGTATGGAAATTGGCGCAGGATCGCGATGGTTATATCTGGATCGGCACCGCCGACGGTCTGACACGCTACGACGGCGTGGAGTTTCGCGTCTATCGTCATGCCGACGACGATCCGTCGACGCTGGCCGGCGACGATGTCACCGCCTTGTTCGTCGATCGCGACAACCGCGTCTGGTGCGGCGGTGAGGATGCCGGACTGAATCTGCTCGACGCCCGGCGCAGTGGGTTTCGGCATTTTCGTCATGACGAAAAAATTCCCGCGAGCCTGGGCAGCAACGATGTCTGGGCGATCGCGCAAGACGCGAGCGGCGCGATCTGGGCCGGTGGCTACGCCGGTGGACTGAACCGGCTGGATGAATCCAATAGTACCTTCGTGCACTTCCGCCACGATCCTGCGCGGGCGGACAGTCTGGATTCCGACAATGTGCTTGCGTTGCGCGGCGATACCGCCGGCAATTTGTGGATCGGCACCGACGCCGGGATCGACGTGCGAGGTGTGGATGGCGTTTTTCGTCACGTCGATTTTTCTGCGGTGCCGGGCGGCGGTGGCATCAATGCCGCAGCGTTTCTGCAAGTCGACGCTGCGATGTACGCCGGTACGCGGCGTGGCGTGCTGCGCATCGGCCGGGATTTGCACGCCCGCGTGTTCGAAAAAGCGCGCCTGCCCGATAAGGTCGTGTACGCGCTCGTCGCCGGCGGCGATGGCAGTTTGTGGAGTGGTACGCGCGAGGGCCTGGTTCGGCGTGGAACCAATGGACGTCTGGATGTCTTTACAGAAAACGCGGCGGTGTCCGGCAGTCTGGCCGGCAAAAAAATCTTCGACGCGCTGCGCGACCACGAAGGCGGCTTGTGGTTCGCCACGACCGCAGGCGGGGTGGCGTATCTGGCGCCGACGTGGCGTCGTTTCGCACTGTTCCGCCACGATCCGCGCGATCCGGCCAGCCCGAGTGCGAATCGCGTCGAGGGGTTGGCCACGGACGCGCAAGACGGCGTCTGGTCGGTGAATCTGGACGGCGGCATCGACCGGCTCGATGCGGCCAGCGGCAAGGTCGAGCGCTATGGCGAACGCTGGGCAGCGCCGGAGAAGACTCTGTGGTCGGTATTGGCCGGGCGCGACGGTCGCATTTGGGTCGGTCACGCCCACGGCTTGCGCGTATACGATGGAAAAAGTGGAACATTCACCGATCTGCCGGTAGACGGCAGCCACCGTGACGCACTGGCACCGGGGGCAGTGGATCTTCTGGTCGAGGCGATAGATGGAGCTATCTGGGCCAGCGCGAACGGCGGCGGCATCGCGCGCATCGATGTGGGCTCGCTGCGCATCGAGCGCTTTGACGAGGCCGATGGCCTGCGCAGCACCGACATTGGCCAGCTCGGTTTCGCCCCCGACGGCACGTTGCTTGTGGCAAATGTGGCCGGTCTGGATCGATTCGATTCGGTGACACGACATTTCCGCGCCGTCGTCAGCGCGCCTGCGCAGCGCGTACTCGCATTGGCGTTTGCGCCGGATGGATCGCTGTGGCTGCATACCGGCAGTGCGTTGGTGCACTACCGGTACACGAGCGGCGCGCTCGCGCTGCTGGCGCGGATCGATGCCGGCAACGGCTGGCCGAGTCTGACCGCCGGCGGCATGCAGGTCGACGCGCAAGGCGTGGTCTGGGTGGCGAGTGTGCGCGGCTTGTGGCGGTTCGATCCGGTCACGCGCGCGGTGCGCCGGTTCGGCAGCGGCGAGGGTCTGGCCAGCGCCGAGTTCAATCGTCTGCCGCTGGTCAAGCGCGCCGACGGCACGATCTTCGGCGGCACCCTGGCCGGCATCGTCGGTTACGATCCCGCGCGCATCGTGGAAAATGCCGTATCGCCGCCTCCCGTACTGGAGGATATCCACTTGCGGCGCGATGGCCGCGACGCAACATTGGACGCAGACGCCGGGGCAATTGCGCTGGGTTGGCGCGATCGCGACTTGCGCGTGACGATGCGTGAGCTCGCCTATACCGATCCCGGCACACAGCGCTATCAATGGCGGCTGGCCGGCTTCGATCCAGGCTGGATCGATGCAGGCGCGCGCGGCGAACGCGAATTCGCACAATTACCGCCCGGCGATTATCGTTTGCAGGTGCGCGCGGCAGTTGGCGGTGGCGCGTGGAGCGCGCCGACCGCGCCGCTGCGCCTGCGCGTGACTCCGCCACCATGGTCGACGCCGTCAGCATATGCGGCGTATCTCGCGACGTTGCTGTTCGCACTGGTGCTGGTATTTCGCAGCTACCGTGTCCGCATCAAGCGCAGCCATGCCATCGAGTTGGCCGAACAGCAGCGCCGGTTTGCGGAAAACGCGAGCGCGGCGAAGTCCGATTTTCTGGCGACGATGGGTCACGAAATCCGCACACCGATGACCGGCGTGTTGGGCATGACCGAGTTGCTGTTGCGCACGTCGCTGGACCCGAAACAACGCGAGTATGCGGATGCGATCCAGAACTCCGGACACGTGATGTTGCGACTGGTCAACGATTCGCTGGATCTGGCGCGGATCGAGGCCGGCAAGCTGCGGCTGGAATCCGCAGCCTTGGATCTGCACGCGTTGCTGCGCGAACTCGCTGCGCTGGCACAGGCCAAGGCGCTGGAATGGACCCTGAGCATCGCAGCCGATGCACCGCAGTGGGTACATGGCGACGGCGTGCGCATCCGACAGATTCTGCTCAATCTCGTCAACAATGCAATCAAGTTCACCGAATGCGGCGGTATCGTGTTGACGCTGGAACGTGGCGCCGAGAGTGGCGTGCAGTTTTGCGTGCGCGATACGGGTCCTGGCATCCCGGAAGCCATGCGCACACGGTTATTCCAGCGTTTCGAGCAGGCCGATGGTCCGCAGCGCCATTCCGGCAGCGGTCTGGGACTGGCGATTTGCCGCGAGCTTGTTGCGCGCATGGGCGGCACGATCGCACTCGACAGCAAGCCCGGCGTCGGCAGCACATTTCGGGTAACCCTGCCGCTGCCGGAAATCGCGGCGCCCGCGGCAGCCACGCAAAGTAGAAATGTGGAAAATGCCACATCGTCCGACGTATCCGCGCAGCGGATTTTGCTGGTCGAAGACGACGCCACCGTCGCGGCGGTAATTTCAGGGTTGTTGCAAGCGCAAGGCCATCGTGTCGTCGACGTCGCGCACGGTTTGGCCGCACTCGCCGAACTCGAATCGGCCGACTACGACGCGGCTCTGATCGATCTGGATTTGCCCGGCATCGACGGGTTTGCGCTCGCGCGCCTGTTGCGTACGTACGAGGCAAAAAACGGAAAAATTCGCATGCGCCTGATCGGCATCAGCGCGCGTTCCGTCGGCGACGAAGAAGCGCTTTGCCGCACCGCCGGCATGGATGCATTCCTGCGCAAGCCGGTGACGGGAGAGCTGCTCGCTGCCGCGATCGAAAAGGCGCGAATGTAGGGCGGGAAAGATCCCGCCGATGTCGATCGCAGACATGCGATTTCTCCAATTCTTGCTCTTCCGCCTACCCGACTGCGACCAATTCGTCAATTGTAAATGTTGCCATTGACGAATTTCATCACGCTTCTGTATTTTCGCTCACCATCGCGGCTGGGGATTTGCGTGTCGCGATGCCAGCAGGCCCGAAGGGGCGGGTTAACAATGTTATAAATTTTTGGGGGGAAAGCCATGCGTTGTTTTGGTACTCTGTGTGTACTGCTCGTGAGTGGTCTTGCTTGCCATACCGCCCACGCCGACGATCCCGCTCCGTTGCCGCCAGTAGAAGTTACCGCGAATGTACTCGGCGGCACGGCTACAATACCGATTTACATGCTACCTACGGTTAACTCGATCATCCACCCACCAATCAATGTGACTGCGGCGAACATCGATAGCATGACAATCGATATGACGAAGGAGCAGGTGTGCAAAATGCTGCGCGACCACAAGCCAAGCAATTGCTCGACCAGCATCTACCCGCCGGCGCCGGGAATTAAATCTTCGTCGGGCGCGATATGGGGTGGCAATGGCTGCGGTGCTGGCTCGACCGATCCATTTACCACAGCTCTCACGTCTGCACTCTTCGGAAAACTTAACAGCAATTATTCAGGAAACCTGAATGCGCCGATCAAGGGCCGGCCGGATATCGATTTCACTGCGACCTGCGACAGCCACGACGGTTGGTACACTTCGTCGATGACGAAACAACGCGCTGACAATTTGTTTGCGCGGGCGCTGACAACGCAGTGTGGTAACGTCGGAGATTCTGCGGGGCAAGGCGCATGCAACACAGTCTCGTCAGAATACCAATACGCTGTTGACGAGAAGGGAGCCAATTCCTACGCGGAGGATCAGGCGCAGTATCAATGCGCGGCCTGGGGCGATTCGATGAAGAAAGACGGTTGCGGCAGCGATTGACGAATCACGCCATGAAAACTTCGACACGGATTTACCTTGGCGGTCTTCTTGCGGCAGCCCTTATCGGGCTGCTGCTGTTCTGGTTCCGGCCGTCTGCCAGAATGCCAAACAAACCGGCATCCAGCGAAACGCCCGTTCACGCCGCTACGGCTCCCGCCAAGCACCAGGCGCATATGCCGCGGGCTGCCGCTTTGCCTGCCCGGGCACCGGCAAAACACTTTCCGGTGGCAGCGGACGGCACGGTTGCGGTGCCTGCCCGCTACCAGTTGCCGGGTGTGTCGCGCGTGCGCACGGCGGCGAATTTCAACGATTGGCTCAAGCAGTATCCCGCCGCCGATCGCGACCGCATCAAGGCCTTCGATACGCGCTATAACGGCGTTTATGAAATCAGTTCGCCGCAACAGATTGCGTGGATGGCGCAAAACGGCTATCCCATGCCTGATGACCTGATCGCCGCGCAGGGAATCGACGATCAGACCCTGCGTGACCTGGCTGATCACGGTAACGACAAGGCCGGCTTTTTGTACCACGACCGTTATCTCGAACGCCTTGGCGACCGGCATGAAACCCAACTTGATTTATCGAATCCGAGTGATTTGGAGTTGGCCAATGCACTCGATGCGGACCACGACATTTTTCTGGCCACCCCAAGTCCATTCAAGGGCTACGTGGAAGCTGCAGACGCGTTTCGAGTTTATGCCGACCCAATGGCGCAAAAGGCGCGGCTGATTTCCGGCCTTTTGCGGGCGAGTCAGTTAGGAGACTCGCGCGCCGACTACATATTGAATGAATATGTCGACAGCAGCATGGTCAGCGATCAGGAATACGTAATTGCAACGCAGATTCTCATTGACGCGCATTGGGACCAGAGTTTCATTCCCGGCGCAAACTGCCCCAAGTTTTCGAATTTGGGCCCGATTCCCATGCAATAGCACCGAGCCGGAATATGGGGTCAGAGACTGAGGATTCCCCACAAAATCCCGTTGCAAGTCAGCGAATTGCGGGAAACTGAAAGCAGTGCACGCATGCAAAAAAATAAAAAAATATGGGGTCAGAGAACATTATTTTTGGCCGTCGGATACCCGGCGCGGTCTGCCCGGCCGACGTAACCGGACCGAGCACTCAATGCCGCCTCGATCTCACTAGGAAATGTTCTCTGACCCCATTTCTCCTGGTGCAGCCGGGCGGCGATACGGTGGTGTGGAAGTGGGATTACTTCGGCAGCGCGTTCGGCGAGAACGCGCCGAGCGTGCAGACGATCACGTTCAACCTGCGCTTTCCGGGCCAGTACTTCGACAGCGAGACGGGGTTGAACTACAACCTCAATCGCGACTACGAGCCGGGCACCGGGCGGTACGTCGAAAGCGATCCGATTGGGTTACAGGGCGGGCTAGCACCTATGATTACGCGCTGGACGCGCCGACTCGATATGCCGATCCAAGTGGTCTTTGGGTGAAGCTTTGCGCGCGATGGATGAGGATCCGCGGTCTTCCAAGCGGGGCAACAAGTTTCCTCAATCCAACTGCGCACTGGTATCTCAACATTAGTGGCGACATTGTTGGTATTGGGCCCCAATCTGCTTGGGGCATGCTTGGATCACCAAGTGTGTACGAGGTAACGGAAACTCCAGCAACTGATAACTGCGGGATGATTTGCCCAGATAACAAATTTGACGGATATGTGCGGCAGGCCATTTACGAAATCGGATTGCCGACATACTCAATCGATTGGCTCGGCATGCCCTGGACCGAGCAGTGTCAAATCTGGGCGGCACGAGTACTTCTTAGGGCGCGTGAACAGAGCTGGCCCCGTTCGTCGG
>JBOHYL010000038.1:0-9378 GCA_050737915.1 Rudaea sp. | reverse complement strand
TCGCGGCAGCCGTACAGGTTGTCGAACTTGGACTTGGTCACCGAATCGTTGACGTTGATCGCCGGCACCAGCAGCTTGCCGGCTTCCATCATCTGATACAGACGATGCACGCCGGTGGTGGTTTCCTCGGAAACGCCTTTCCAGTCCTTGACCACGCCGGTCCAGAATCCGGGGCGCTCTTTCGCCACACGCTTGAGCAGGTTCTTGATCACCTGTTCCTCGTGCGAGGACGCGGGCGAATCGACCCAACGATCGCCTTGCTCGAGTTCATAGCCCTTGTGGATCAACAAGGTCACATCGCCGCCGTCGTCGACAATGAGCTGCGGCCCTTTGCCACCAGGGAAGGTTACCGCATCCAGCGTGCAATCCCAGTATTCTTCCAGCGTCTCGCCTTTCCACGCGAATACCGGCGTGCCGGTCCTGGCGATCGCGGCGGCGGCATGGTCTTGCGTCGAGAAAATATTGCACGAAGCCCAGCGCACATCGGCGCCAATGTCCTTGAGCGTTTCAATCAGTACCGCGGTCTGGATCGTCATGTGCAGCGATCCGGTCACGCGCACACCCTTCAGCGGCTGCTTGGCGGCGTATTGCCTGCGGATCGACATCAGCCCCGGCATCTCGTGCTCGGCAATGTCGATCTCCCTGCGGCCGAAGTCGGCGAGGGCCAGATCGGCCACCTTGTAGTCGTGTTTTGAATCGGCGGCGTTGGATTTGAAAACAGCGTTCATTGGCGGAGCCTCCAGTTTTCACTGGGCGCGGTTTCGGTGATGGAACCCGAAAACCCACCGAGCCTGATTCCGCATCGCGGACTTGCAGCGCCCCTCGGCAGGAGCAGGATATTATTCAAGCGAGTTGAGCCGCCGCCACCAGGCGGTCGGCTCCAACGAGCCGGGATTATATCGCTTATTCGCGATGAAAGGATGAATGGGGGTCCAGCTCGTGACGAACCCGGCATCCCAGTCTGTGTACTGCACACTCACCCATCCAGCGCCTGCCAGCGTGCATACGCCGCGTCCAGGTCGGCTTGTCGGGCAGCCAGTTCCGTGTTGGCGGCGACGATGGCGGCGTTGTCCTGGCGGAAGAAGTTTGGGTCTTGCAGCGCCTGTGTGCGCGCGGCAATGTCGGCCTCCAGGGCCTCGATACGTGCGGGCAGCGATTCCAGTTCGCGCGCGTCCTTGTAGCTGAGTTTGCGTTTTGCGTCGGCCTTTTCCACTGGCGCGGGTGGCGGCCTGTTTGTCAGTCTCGATTTTCCCTCAGGCAATTGCCGTGCTCCTTCCTTCGACGGTGAACGTTGACGCAGCCAATCGGCATAGCCACCCACGTATTCACCAACGCGACCCTCGCCTTCGAGTACCAGCGTGCTGGTGACGACGTTATCCAGAAATTCGCGATCATGCGAAACCAGCAGCAGCGTGCCTTTGTATGCGCCGAGCAATTCTTCGAGCAACTCCAGCGTTTCCACATCCAGATCGTTGGTCGGTTCGTCCATCACCAGCAGGTTCGATGGTTGCGCGAAAAGTTTGGCCAACAGCAGGCGATTGCGCTCGCCGCCGGACAGGCGCGTGATCGGCGCACGCGCACGTTCCGGCGAAAACAGGAAATCCTGCAGGTAACCGAGCGCATGCTTGCGGCTGCCGTCCAGCTCGATGTACTCGCTGCCGCCGGCGACGTTGTCCAGCGCATTCATGTCTTCACGCAAGGCGATGCGGTGCTGATCGAAATATGCGATCTGCAAGCCGGTGCCGCGCACGATCTTGCCTTGCTGCGGGCCCAGTTCGCCCAGTAGCAGTTTCAGCAGTGTACTTTTGCCCGATCCGTTCGGGCCGATGATGGCGACGCGGTCGCCGCGCAGGATGGTGGTGGAGAAATCGCGCAGCAGGGTCTTGTCGCCAAACGCGAACTCCACCGACTTCGCCTCGATGACCTTCTTGCCCGACGCTTGCGCAGTCGCCAGCGTCATCTTCGCGTTACCGGTCAACTCCCGACGCTGTGCACGTTCACGGCGCAGCGCTTTCAGATCGCGCACACGGCCCTCGTTGCGCGTGCGCCGTGCCTTGATGCCTTGGCGAATCCACACTTCCTCGGCAGCCAGCTTCTTGTCGAACAGCGCATTCGCCTGGGATTGCGCGTGCAGGCGTTCTTCGCGCCGGCGCAGATAATTTTCGTAATCGCCCGGCCACGATGTGACTTGACCACGATCGATCTCGACAATGCTCGTGGCGAGCGCGCGCAGGAAACTGCGATCATGGGTGACAAACACGAGGCTGGCCGAATAACTGCGCAGGAATTCCTCGAGCCAGGCGATCGCTTCGATATCCAGATGATTCGTTGGCTCGTCCAGCAACAACACGTCCGGATTGCACACCAGCGCCTGTGCCAGCAGCACGCGCCGCTTCATGCCGCCGGACAACGCGGCGAAGTCCGCATCCTCGGGCAGTTCCAGCCGCGTCAATATCTGTTGCACGCGCCGATCCAGATCCCAGCCGTGCTGGGCTTCGATCTTCGTCTGCACCGCACCGAGCGCAGCCAGGTCACCATGCCCAATCAAATGGTGGTATTGCGCCAGCAACGCGCCGAGCTCGCCGAGCCCTGCGGCGACCACATCGAACACGCTGCCGGCCGTATCCTGCGGCACCTCCTGGGTCAGCCGCGCGATGCGCACGCCACTTTGCACTCGCACCTCGCCATCATCGGGTTTGATTTCGCCGGCGAGCAGGCGCAGCAATGTGGATTTGCCCTCGCCATTGCGCCCGACCACGCACACGCGCTCGTTCGCATCGATGATCAGATCGACCTGTTCGAGCAGGAGCGGGCCGCCGACGCTGTAGTCGGCGCGTTTGAGCTGGATCAGGGGCATGGGGAGATTGTAGCTTTCAGAGCGATTTGACGCTTGAACTGCGTGCGTTTCAGTATTACCATTTTGGCAAAGATTGCCAAGGAATTCATGATGCCCGCGACGATGAATATCTCCCTGCCGGAGCCGCTGAAGAAGTTCGTCGATAGCCAGATCAAACGCGGTGGCTATGCTGGAGCGTCGGATTACGTGCGCGAATTGATCCGCAATCATCAGCAACGCGTTGCCGTCGACCAGTTGCGCACGCTGATTGGGGAAGGCCTGGCCTCTGGCGCACCGCAGGCGGTGGACAAAAAATACTGGGCCGCGAAGCGCAAACAACTGCGCGCATGAGCAGGCCTGCTTCGATCAAACCCGTCGTCCAGCGGCCGCAGGCCGACGCGGATATCGATGCCATCCACCGCTGGCTGCGGCGCGATTCAGCGCAAGCCGCAATGAAGTTTCTCGATGCGGTACAGGCGGCGTATGAGTTGCTGGCAGAGTATCCGGCTAGCGGTTCCAAGCGTCATGCACCCTACTGCCCGGAACTGCCGCACCCGCTGCGTTTCCACGTGCTTGCCGGGTTCCCGCGAATTCTCGTGTACTACATGGACCGGCCGGATGCCGTCGAAGTCATACGCGTGTGGGATGCCGCGCGGGGATTGGAAGAGTTGATGGCCGAAACGGAAGACTGAAGAAAACGCCCATGTCCCGCCTGCTGATCCAGCACTACCTCGCCGAACTGTCCAAGCTGCGTCAGGTTGGCGGCACGCATCGCGAAAGCGTGGTGCGCGAGGCATTCAAGGATCTGCTCAAAGGCTGGGCGCGCTCGCATGAGCTCACCTTCGTGCCGGAATACGAAATCGAATCGCCGGCGAAGGAGCGCCGTTACGTCGATGGCGCGCTGCTGTACGGTTTGCGTCTGCCGTTCGGCTATTGGGAAGCCAAGGACGAAAAAGACGACCTCGACGCCGAGATCGAACACAAATTTCGTCGCGGCTATCCGCAGGACAACATCATCTTCGAGGATTCGCGCGAAGCGGTGCTGATCCAGAACAAGCGCGAAGTGCTGCGCTGCGCAGTCGACGACGTCGACCGCCTGCAACGCCTGCTGGAATTGTTCTTCTGCTACGAACGTCCGGAAATCGCCGAGTTCCGCAAGGCGGTGGAGCAATTTAAGACCGACTTGCCCGCAGTCTGCACCGCGTTGCGCGAGATGATCGAGAAAGCCTACGCGGACAACGCGCAATTTCGCGCTGCCGCCGACAAGTTCCTCAAACAGGCGCACGAGTCGATCAATCCGGCCCTGACCGAAGCCGACGTGCGCGAAATCCTGATCCAGCACATCCTCACCGAGGAAATCTTCGCGCTGGTGTTCCCGGGCACGAGCTACCACGAGGACAACAACATCGCGCGCGAGCTGTACCGGCTCGAACACACCTTTTTCACCGGCAACACCAAGCACCAGACCCTGCGCGCGCTCGAGCCGTACTACGCCGCGATCCGCCGCAGCGCGGGACAGATCGCCAGCCACCACGAGAAACAGACGTTCCTCAAGGTGGTCTATGAAAACTTCTACAAGGTCTACAACCCCAGGGCGGCCGACCGCCTCGGCGTCGTCTACACGCCGAACGAGATCGTGCGCTTCATGATCGAATCCGCGGATTGGCTGTGCGAGCAGCATTTCGACCGGAACCTGATCGATCGCGATGTCGAAATCCTCGATCCGGCCGCCGGCACCGGCACCTTCATCTGCGAGCTGCTCGAACACTTTCGCGGCCAGCCGGCCAAGCTCAAGCACAAATACGAAAACGAGCTGCACGCGAACGAAGTCGCGATCCTGCCGTACTACGTCGCGAACCTGAATATCGAGGCGACCTATGCCGCGATCAGCGGCGAGTACCTCGAATACCCGAACCTGTGTTTCGTGGATACGCTCGACAACGTCGCCGGACTGCGCCGCTACACCGGCCAGCACGTTGGCGATCTGTTCGGCCTCGGCGAAGAGAACATCGAGCGCATCAAGCGCCAGAACCGGCGCAAGATTTCGGTCGTCATCGGCAACCCGCCCTACAACGCGAACCAGGCCAACGAGAACGATAACAACAAGAACCGCGAATATCCGGATATCGACGCGCGCATCAAGGACACCTACATCAAGGCCTCCACCGCGCAGAAGACCAAGCTTTACGACATGTATGCGCGGTTTTTCCGCTGGGCGAGTGATCGGATTGCGGAAAACGGCGTCGTCGCATTCGTCACCAACCGCAGCTACATTGATTCGCGCACGTTCGACGGATTCCGCGACGTGGTGACGCGCGAGTTCAGTGAAATCCATCTCGTCGACCTCGGCGGCGACGTGCGCGCGAATCCGAAATTGTCGGGCACGAAGCACAACGTATTCGGCATCCAGACCGGCGTCGCAATCGGCTTTCTCGTCAAGCGCGCCAGGGCGCAGGGCTGCCGGATTTTCTACTCGCGCCGACCCGAGATGGAAACCGCCGAGGAAAAACTCGCGTGGCTGTCGAAGGCGAAGCTCGATGGCATCGAGCGCAGCGAGATTCGCCCCGACGCGAAGCACAATTGGCTGAACCTCACCGACAACGATTTCGATTCGCTGATGCCGGTGGCGAGCAAAGTCGCCAAGCAAGCGAAAAAGGCATCGGGCGAAAAAGCCATCTTCAAGCTCTATTCTCTTGGCGTCGTCACCAATCGTGACGAATGGACCTATGACGACAATGCACAAAGCCTGCGCGCAAAAGTCCAATATCTCATCGACACCTACAACGCCGACAATCAGCGTTTGTCATCTGTCTCCAATCGCAAGGATTTGACGGACTCGCTCGATTCCACGATCAAGTGGACACGAGCCGTAAAGCATGATCTCGCCAATGGAGTGGCGTACGCATTTGACGACGGCGAAATTGTTGCGAGTTTTTATCGTCCTTTCGTCAAACGCGGGCTCTATCTGAGTCGCCGCTTGAACGAGATGGTCTATCAAGTTCCGCAATTGTTCGGCCCGGAAGCAGGGCCAAACCGCGCCTTTTGCTTTGCGGCAGAAGAACGCAGCGAGTTCGGCGTCATCGCATTCGATCAAGTCCCGAACAAAGATGTATTCATGCCAAGTGCGGCGCAGGTTTTGGCGCTCCATCGATACGAAAACGGCAACCGCATCGACAACATCACCGACTGGGCGCTGAAGCAGTTTCGCGATCGGTACAAATCCGAACCACCCTCACCCCAACCCTCTCCCGCCAGCGGGAGAGGGGGCAAAAGCAAGGCGCGGGCGATCGACAAGGAAGCGATTTTTCATTACGTGTACGCGGTGTTGCACGATCCGCTGTACCGCGAGAAATACGCGCAGAACCTCAAGCGCGAATTTCCGCGCATTCCGTTCTACACGGATTTCTGGCGCTGGGCCGAATGGGGCAAGGCGCTGATGGATTTGCACATCGGCTACGAAACCGTCGAACCGTGGCCGTTGACGCGCACCGACACGCCGGACGAAAAAGCGCGCAAGAACGGCGCGGCGCCGAAAGCGATGCTCAAGGCCGACAAGGAAGGAGGCCGCATCGTGCTCGATTCCGAAACCGTGCTCGGCGGCATTCCGCCCGAAGCCTGGACCTACAAACTCGGCAACCGCAGCGCGCTGGAATGGATTCTGGATCAGTACAAGGAAAAGAAACCGAAGGACCCGACCATCCGCGCCAAATTCAACACCTATCGCTTCGCCGACTACAAGGACAAGGTCATCGACCTGCTCGCGCGCGTGACGCGCGTGAGCGTGGAGACGGTGGAAATAGTTGATGCGATGAAGTCAACGCCGCGATGAACGACCGGCGCCTGTCTTTCGGCACATGCCGGCGCGCCTTGCACACGCGCAGGATGCCCCCATATTGCGCAATTGCACCGCCCACTACGGAGTCGCCACCATGCTGACCTTCATCCTCTGGCTGCTGTTGCTGGTGTTCTGCTGGCCGCTGGCCTTGCTGGCGTTGATCCTGTATCCGTTTATTTGGCTGATCCTGCTGCCGTTCCGCCTGCTCGGCATGGCCGTGGAAGGCGTGTTCGCGTTTTTGCACGCGCTGATCATGCTGCCGGCGCGGGTGTTGCGGGGTCGGTCGTAGGTTGAATCGTACGCAAACGAAACGGGCCGCATCACGCGGCCCGTAAGTATTGCGATCGTCGTTTCGGGACTACTTGATCTTCGCGTCCACGCGCAGCACCTCGGCTTTGTCCGTTTTTTCCCACGAAAATGCGGTCGCGCTGCGCGTCTTGCCGGCGCCATCCTTGTAGTTGATCGCCTGCGGCGCGCGGCCGAAGTGGCCGTAGCTGGCAGTGCGCTGATACATCGGGTGGATCAAATCGAGCATCTGCAGGATGCCGTATGGGCGCAGGTCGAAATGCTTGCGGATCAGCTTCTCGATTTTGTCGTCGCTGATCTTGCCGGTGCCGAACGTGGTCACCGAGATTGAGGTCGGATGCGCCACGCCGATCGCGTAGCTGACCTGCACTTCACAGCGGTCGGCGATGCCGGCAGCGATGATATTTTTGGCCACATAGCGCGCTGCGTAAGCGGCCGAGCGATCGACTTTGGACGGGTCCTTGCCGGAGAACGCGCCGCCACCGTGACGTGCCCAGCCGCCGTAGGTGTCAACAATGATCTTGCGTCCTGTCAGGCCGCAGTCGCCCACCGGTCCGCCGATCACGAACTTGCCGGTCGGATTGATGTGGAACCTGGTGCCCTTGTGCAGCCATTTCTTCGGCAGCACCGGATCGATGATGTGCGTGCGCACCGCTTCGATCAGATCCTTCTGCTTGATGTCCGGATCGTGCTGGGTCGAAAGCACCACAGCGTCGATCGCGACCGCCTTGCCATTCTCATAGCGCAGCGTGACCTGCGATTTCGCATCCGGGCGCAGCCATTTGAGCTTGCCGGCCTTGCGCACCTTGGCCTGCTGTTCAACCAGCCGATGCGAGAAATGAATCGCCGCCGGCATGAAAGTTTTGGTTTCGTTCGTGGCGTAGCCGAACATCAGGCCCTGATCGCCGGCGCCTTGTTCTTCCGGGTTCTTGCGATCCACCCCTTGATTGATGTCGGGCGACTGCTTGCCGATCAGGTTCAGCACGCCGCAGGTGGCACCGTCGAAGCCGACATCCGACGAGTTGTAGCCGATATCCAGGATTACCTTGCGCGTAAGCGCTTCCAGGTCGATCCACGCGCTGGTCGTGACTTCGCCGGCGACGATCGCCACGCCGGTCTTGACCATGGTTTCGCAGGCCACGCGTGCGCGCTGGTCCTGGGCCAGGATGGCGTCGAGCACGGCATCGGAAATCTGGTCGGCGACCTTGTCCGGATGGCCTTCGGACACGGATTCGGAGGTGAAAAGGTAGCTGCTCATCGTGACGGACACTCGCGCAAAGGATGGATAAAAGGCCGCGCATCATACAACGGATGGGTCGGCTTTGCAGCTTGTTTCGGCTGCGTAGTGCGGGCGTTCATGGCTTGTTTACTTGGACATCTAGACGGCTATGCGGCAAGTGGCCAGTCCGCGGCAAGCGCTGCAAAATAATCGCGGGTAAGACGCAATTGCTCTCTGGCGGATTCGGCGCGATTGACCACGGCACGAAACGCAGTATTTTCAGAACGATCTTTTGCGTACCAGCTCAAGTGCTTGCGGGCGATGCGCACGCCAGCCATCTCGCCGTAAAACGCATACAGCGCTTCCAGGTGGCCGCAGAGAATCCCGCATACCTCATCGGCAGTCGGCGCAGCCAGAATTTCACCGGTCGCCAGAAAATGCGCGATCTCGCGAAAAATCCACGGACGACCTTGCGCGGCGCGGCCGATCAGCAGGCCGTCGCATTGGGTGTATTCGAGCACCTGGCGCGCCTTTTGCGGCGAGTCGACATCGCCGTTGGCGAACACGGGAATCGTCACGGCCTGTTTGATCGCGGCGATGGAGTCGTATTCGGCCTCGCCGTTGTAAAGATCGGTGCGCGTGCGCCCATGCACGGCCAGCGCGGCGATTCCGCTTTCCTGCGCAATCTGTGCTATGCGCAAGCCGTTCTTGTTGTCGCGATTCCAGCCAGTGCGGATTTTCAGCGTCACCGGAATATCCACGGCAGCGACCACGGCGGGCAGAATTCGCGCGACCAACGCTTCGTCCTGCATCAGCGCCGAACCTGCATAGACATTGCAGACTTTCTTCGCCGGGCAACCCATGTTGATGTCGATGATCTGCGCGCCCAGATCGGCGTTGTAACGCGCCGCATCGGCCAGCATCGCCGGATCGTAGCCGGCAATCTGCACACTGACCGGCTCGGGTTCTCCGGCGTGATCCATGCGCTGCAGCGACTTGCGCGTCGACCACAGGCGCGGGTCCGACGTCGTCATCTCCGTCGTCGCCAAGCCCGCGCCCAGCCGCTTGCACAGCAGCCGAAACGGTTTGTCGGTAACGCCCGCCATCGGCGCCAGGCCGATGGGCGGATCAATGGAGTAGGGGCCGATGTGCATCGACGTATTGTATCGTGCGCCTTGGTTC
>JBOHYL010000037.1:0-21490 GCA_050737915.1 Rudaea sp. | reverse complement strand
CCATCCCAAGGCGCCCACACAAGTCACCTGCGCACACTGTCAATGAGCTTTTCCGCGCCAGTTCAACACCAGCAACCAACGAGCCTTTCGCCCGAGCGAGCCGCGTATTATACATTCAGTTGCAGGGCGGTCAACAATTGCAGAGCACCGAATTCGCTATGCCGCAACCAGCCGCACCCGCGCGAAACCGCGTTTGCCCAGCTGCAACAGATGCTCGCCGCCCGGCAGCAGCGTCAGGTCGCGATTTTCGACCACGACACCGTCCACGCGCACCGCGCGTTCGCCAAGCTTGCGCAAGGCTTCGGATGTGCTCGGCGCGAGGCCGACAGTCTTGAGCAACGCGCCGATGCGGATACCCTCCGCGGGCGTTGCGATATCGATGGCTTTCAGATCCTGCGGCACGCCGCCGCCCTGCACGACTTCATTCCAATGCGCGATCGCGCCGTGCGCCGCCGCCTGGTCATGGAAACGTGCGGTGAGTTCCGCGGCGAGTTCCATCTTGTAGTCGCGCGGATTCTTGCCCGCCGCCACTTCCTCGCGCATGTGCGCCAACGCCGCCAGCGACTTGTCGAACGACAACAGTTCGTAGTAACGCCACATCAGCTTGTCCGACAGGCGCATGATCTTGCCGAAGATCTCGTTCGGCGGCTCGTTGATACCGATGTAGTTGCCGAGCGATTTGCTCATCTTGTTGACGCCATCGGTGCCTTCCAGCAGCGGCATCGTCAGCACGATCTGCGGCGGCTGGCCAACGTCTTCCTGTAACTGGCGTCCAACCAGCAGATTGAATTTCTGATCCGTGCCGCCGAGTTCGACATCAGCCTTGAGCGCGACCGAATCGTATCCCTGCACCAGCGGATAAAGAAACTCGTGGATCGCGATCGGCTGTCCACTTTTATACCGCTTGTCGAAATCGTCGCGCTCGAGCATGCGCGCGACCGTATGCTTGGCCGCGAGCTTGATCATGCCGGCGGCATCCATCGCACCGAACCACTCCGAATTGAAGCGCAGTTCGGTGCGTTCACGATCCAGCACTTTGTATACCTGTGCTGCATAGGTTTCGGCGTTCACGAGTACATCTTCGCGCGTGAGCGGCTTGCGTGTGATGTTCTTGCCGCTCGGATCGCCGATCATGCCGGTGAAATCGCCGATCAGGAAAATGACCTGATGCCCCAGGTCCTGGAACTGGCGCATCTTGTTCAGCAGCACGGTATGTCCCAGATGCAGGTCGGGTGCCGTCGGATCAAAGCCCGCTTTCACGCGCAACGCCCGGCCGAGCTTGAGCCGCGCCTGCAGATCTTCGTGCTTGATGATTTCCTCGGCGCCGCGAGCGATCTGTTCCAACGCTGCCGTAATGTCATTCATGGCGGTTCCTGAAGGCCTCGTTTCCGCGCCGAAAGCGGCATGCGGCGTTAATTATTTGTTAACCAAAAACCTGGCGCAAAGCCCTACCGCGCCTCGCGTTGACGGGGGTCGATCCAGCCGCTAAGGTACGGCGCGTTCGCCGGATTACAGCTCGTGCCCCAAACCAACCGCGTTGCGCATTTTATCCGACTCACTGCCCACCGTGCGACGCGCGGGCGGCGCCTGCCGCGCCGACATTTCCATTTTTACCCCTCAAAAAGCGTGCGTTCCTGGCTACTCAAGGCGGCAGCCGCGCCGCTGAATTGGCGGCATCGCCACTGGCTGCTCGCCGCGTTGCTGCTCGTCACGGTCGCGGCCGTCGGCCTGATTGCACCACGAGGCGCCAATGCAACGCGCGATCCGGTGGCCAGTGCACTCATCACGCTCAACCTGCAGGTTCCACCATTGCCCACCGATGCCGTCGTTGCTACATCGCTAGACGATGATAGGGACTGGCACACCGTCGGCGTGCGCGCCGGGCAAACCGTCGGCGCCATCTTCCGCGAGCAAGGGGTATCCGGCACCGACCTGCAAAGCCTGCTCGACGAAGCGGACAACACCAATGCGCTCGTGCACATCCGCCCCGGCGAGGAGTTCGGGTTCGCGCATGCCGCCGACGGCCACCTGACCGGACTGCGTTTCGACCGCGATGATCGCACCCGGGTCACGGTCACATTCGACGCCTCCGGCATGCACGAGGGTACGGCCGCTCGCGACGTGGAGATGCGCACCCAGGTCGCCTACGGCGTCATCGAGGATTCGCTGTTCGATGCCGCCAACCGCGCCGGCATGGACGACGCGATGGTGATCAAACTCGCCGACGCATTCGGCTACGACATCGATTTCGCCCAAGACCTGCGCCCCGGCGACAGCTTCACCGTGATCTACAACAGCGCCTGGCGCGAAGGGGAAAAACTGCGCGACGGCGACATCCAGGCGGCGTACTTCGTCAACCGCGGCAGGCGTTTTTCCGCTATCCGCTACACCGACAGCCACGGCAACGCCGCGATGTACAGTGCTGACGGCAGGCCATTGCGCAAGTCGTTCCTGCGCACACCGGTTGCGTTCACGCGCATTTCCTCGTTTTTCAGCCTGGCGCGCAAGCATCCGATCCTGGGCTACACGCGCGCGCACCAGGGCGTGGACTATGCCGCACCGACCGGCACGCCGATCCACGCCGCCGGCGATGGCCGCATCGTTTTTCGCGGCTGGCAGCACGGCTACGGCAATGTCGTCATCATCGACCACGGTCGCCACTACAGCACCTTGTACGGCCACATGTCGCGGTTTGCCGCGATCCGCGTCGGCCAGCATGTGCGCCAGGGCCAGACCATCGGCTATGTCGGCATGACCGGCCTCGCCACCGGACCGCATCTGCATTACGAATTCCGCGTCGACGGCGCACATCGCAACCCGCTCACCGTTACCCTGCCGAAACCCGAACCGCTGCCAGGCACCGAGCTGGCGCGTTTCAAGCACCAGTCCGCGCCGTTGCTGGCGAAATTGAGCACACTCGAAAGCCTGCAATTGGCGTCGGCGAAATAACCGGTTCGTGGCGCCGCCCGCGCTCTATCTCGGCCTCATCTCCGGCACCAGCGCCGACGGCATTGACGCAGCACTGGCGGATTTCGATCCGCAGCCGCGCCTGCAGGCCGCATTGACCGATCCGTATCCGGACGACCTGCGCCGGCGCATTCTCGCACTCGCCCAGGGCGACGGCCGTATCGCGCTGGACGAACTCGGCGCGCTGGATGTGGAAATCGCGCATTGCTTTGCCAATGCTGCGCAAAAACTGTTGCGTCGCGAACGCATCGCGGCATCCGCCGTCGTTGCGCTCGGCTCGCACGGCCAGACTGTGCGCCATCGCCCGCAGCTCATGCCCCCCTACACCCTGCAGCTGGGCGATCCGAACATCATCGCAGAGATCACCGGCATCACGACTGTCGCCGATCTGCGTCGCCGTGACATTGCTGCAGGCGGTCAGGGCGCGCCGCTTGCGCCAGCGTTCCATGCGGCGATGCTACCGCGCGACGGCGCGACCCGCGTCGTACTCAATCTTGGCGGCATCGCCAACATCAGCATCATTTCCGGCGATGCCGATGCACCCTTGCGTGGTTTCGATACCGGCCCGGCGAGTTGCCTGCTCGATGCGTGGACTCAGCAACATCGCGGCGAAGCGTTCGATCGCGACGGCGCATTCGCCGCACAGGGCCGCGCCGACGCCGCTCTACTCGCGCTTTTGCTCAGCGAGTCCTATTTCGCCAAGCCCCCGCCGAAAAGTACCGGCCGCGAAGTCTTCCATTTGCCCTGGTTGCGCGCGCATGTGCGCGAATCTTCCCTTGCCCCGGCCGACGTGCAGGCGACACTGGTCGCGCTGACAGCGCACAGCATCGGCGACGCCGTGCGCACGTATGCGCCCACTGCGTGCGAAGTACTGGTATGCGGCGGCGGGGTACACAATCGCGTGCTGATGGCGACTATCGGTGCGGCACTGGCACCGCTGCCGGTGGCAAGCACGGCCTCGCGCGGCATCGATCCGGATTTCGTCGAAGCGATGCTCATCGCCTGGCTGGCGCGCGAACGTGTGGCCGGCCGCGCTGTGGAAAATGTATACGAAGTCACCGGCGCACGCGGTCCACGCGTGCTCGGCGCAATCTATTTCGGTGCCTGACCCGGCGCTTTCGGATCGCCGACGAACAACGGCTCGCCGTCGATCCGCTCGAACGCTTCCAGCGCCTTGCGGAACGCGGTCGATTCCTGCGGATTCCAGGTGCCACCGAGCTCGGCGACGTCGTGGATTTCGCGGCGCACGATGTCTTCGCCGCCGAAGCCGAGACTGTGCCGCAGCACATGCACGATGACTTCGTTGATTGACCAGCCGCGTTCGCGCGCGATCGTCTTGATCCGCTCGGCGACCGCCTCGTCGATATTGCGCACGAGTATGTCCGGCACGTTGCCCGTATCCGTTGTGTTGCCACCCCCGTAACGCGAATTCTGGCAGCAATCGCGACGGATTTCACGCCTGTGTGCGCGCGCGCTCCCATTGCCGGTACCGTGGCCACAGCCACAGGCACAACGCCACCGCCGGCAGCACGGCCAGCACCGTGATCACGAAGAATGTGGCGTAACCGGCCGCTGCAACGATAGTGCCGGCGAAAAATCCCAGCACCTTGCCTGGCAGATTCACCAGCGAGGCGAGCAGGGCGTATTGCGTGGCGGTGTGTTCGCGATTGACCAGCATCGACAGAAAAGCGACCGTCGGTGGCCCGAGTAGCCCGAGGGTGAAATTTTCGCCGGATATCACTGCCGTCAATACCCACAGGTTGCCGGGGTGCGCCATCAACGACAGGTACAGCAGATTGCTGCAGCCACACACCACGATCGCCGCGAGCAGACTCGGCCATACGCCGAAACGCGCCACCGCGGCGCCGCCGACGAACACGCCGGTAATGCCGATGGCGACGCCGTAGATCTTGGTGATCGTGCCGATCGCGGTCAGGGAAAAACCCATATCGCGGTAGAACGGACTCATCACGCCGCCAATGGTGGCCTGTTCCGGAATCTTGAACACCAGAATGAACGCCAACGTGACCACAGCCAGCAGCCAGTGGTAGCGACGGAAAAAATCCGCGAACGGCTCGGCTACGCCGACGCGCATCGCAGCGCGCCAGGATAGTTGCGCGTGCTGGATCGCGTCCGGTTCGCGCGCCAACAAATTGGCCGCTATCGGCACGACCATCGTCAGCGCCATCAACACATAGACGCTGCGCCACGCCCAGTGGTCGGCCAGGATCAACGCCAGCGCGCCGGCCACCAGCAGGCCGATGCGGTAGCCCAATGAATAGGTGGCCACCAACGCGCCTTGGTCTTCCACCGGGGCGATCTCGATACGGTAGGCATCGACGGCGATGTCCTGCGTGGCGCCGAAAATCGCGACCGCCACTGTCGCAGCGACAAAAGCATCGAGTTGATCCGGTGTAAGCAGCGCCATCGCCAGCAATCCGGCGACTACGCCCAACTGAGCAAACAGCAACCAGCCGCGTCGCCGACCCAGACTCTGGAATCCGGGCAGCCGCCAGTGATCCAGCAGCGGCGCCCACAAGAACTTGAACGCATAGGCCATGCCGGCGCTTGCGATCATCGTGATATCGCGAATTGCGATGCCCCGCTGCTTGAGCCAGTATGCCAGCGTGCCGGCCACGAGCAGAAACGGCAATCCGGAGGAAAACCCGAAAAACAGCATCGTCCACGCTGCCGGTTGCGCGAAGGCACGCCACACCGACGGCTTGGGTGCGGTGGACACCACCTCAGTCGGCATAATCAACCGTAAACGGTGCGTGATCGGAAAACCGCGGCGTCGGCGCGATTGCGCAGGTTTTCAATTTTGCTCCCATTCCGGGCGTGACGATCTGGTAATCGATGCGCCAGCCGACATTGTTCGCGCGCGCCGCGCCGCGGTTCGACCACCAGGTGTAGTCTTCGCCCTCGGGTTTGAGCATGCGATAGCTGTCGACCCAGCCGTGCGCTTCGATCAGTGCATTGAGCCAGTCGCGCTCCGCGGGCAGACAGCCGGAATTCTTCTGGTTGGATTTCCAGTTGCGAATGTCTTTTTCGCTGCGCACGATGTTCCAGTCACCGCACAATACATACTCGCGCTTGTTTTTACGCCATTCCGCGAAAATCGGCGCGAGAAAGTCCATCGCCTTGAACTTGAAACGCTGGCGTTCCTCGCCGGACGAACCCGACGGCACGTACAAGGACACTACGCTAAGTTTGCCGAAGCGCGCTTCGAGATAACGGCCCTCGTCGTCGAACGGCGCCCAGCCCAACGCCGTGCGCACTTCGTCGGGTTCACGACGCGCATAAATCGCCACGCCGCTGTAGCCTTTCTTCGTCGTCGCATCGCGATAAAAACAGTGGTGCCCGTCCGGGCGAAACATCGGATCAGTCAGCTGTTCTTCCTGCGCCTTGGTTTCCTGTACGCACACGACATCGGCACGCTGTTTTTTCAGCCAGTCGAAAAAATCCTTGTTCGCCGCGGAACGTATGCCGTTGGCGTTGAAGCTGACGATTCTCACGGTATTTGCGGCTCCGGCCCCGGGACTCGTGGATAATAGCCCGATTCCCGAATCCACCGACCCCGATGCGCGCCTACCAACACGAATTCCTCGAACTTGCCCTGGCCAAGGACGCGCTGCGTTTCGGCCAGTTCACGCTCAAATCCGGTCGCGTCAGTCCGTATTTCTTCAATGCGGGAATGTTCGACTCGGGCGCCGCACTGGCTACGCTCGGTCGCGCCTACGCCCAGGCTGCCATCGATTCCGGCATCGGTTTCGACCTGCTGTTCGGACCGGCCTACAAGGGCATTGCACTGGCCACGGCCGTGGCTGTCGCACTTGCGCGCGACCACGACCGCGACGTACTACTGGCGTTCAACCGCAAGGAAGCCAAAGATCATGGCGAGGGCGGCGTACTGATCGGGGCGCCGTTGGCCGGGCGCGTGTTGATCGTCGACGACGTCATCAGCGCCGGCACCGCCACGCGCGAATCCATAGCCTTGATCCGCAGCCACGGCGCCACACCCGTCGGCGTGCTGATCGCGCTGGACCGACAGGAACGCGGCCAGGGCGTGCAATCGGCCGCGCAGGAAATCACTGCGCAGTTCGGCGTTCCGGTGCTCGCCATCGCGCGCCTCGACGAATTGTTCGCCCTCATCGCCGCGCGCCCGGAACTGGCCGTGCATGGCGAGCATCTGGCGGCCTATCGCAGTCGTTACGGCGTATGAAGCGGGTCAGCTCTGACCTATACTGACTTCCGGAGGAAACGTCCATGCGCCGCACCGGATCGTTCATTGCCGTCGTTTTTCTGCTCATGTTCGCCGCCGCCGCGCTGGCGGCCAGCACCACGCACAACCGCTACCGCTGGAAGGACGCGCAAGGGAACTTGCATTATGACGACGCTCTGCCCAACGAGGCGCTGCAATTCGGTTACGACGTGGTCAATGGCAACGGCTTGGTGATCCGCCACGTCGCCCCGCCAAAAACGGATGCGCAGATCAAGGCCGACGCCAAAGCGGATGCGGAGAAGAACGTGGCTGCACGGGCGGCCGCCCACCAGGCGATGGAAGACAAGCAGATGCTGGTGGCGTATCCGAACGAACGGGATCTGGTGGATGCGCAGAAGGCGCAACTGGGCATGATCGACCAGTACATCGAGGCGACCCAGATCAGCCTGCAAAGCCAGGAAAAGAGCCTCGCCGACAATCTTGCCCATGCCGCCGATCTGGAGCGCGCCGGCAAGCCGGTGCCGACCACGCTCGCGCAGCAGATCGAATCGTTGCGTACCAATATCGAAAAACAGAAGGCCTATATCGTCGGCAAGCAGCAGGAGAAGCTCGACAGTGCGAAGCAGTTTGCCGACGAGCTGGCCCACTACCGCGCGTTGCGTAGTACGCCGAAACAACCATAACTAGGTTAAAACGGCAGCTTGATATTCGCGTCCAGTGCGAGCAGCTGCCTGCGGAACGTATCCTGGATGCGCGCAAGCACGGTCTCGTTGTCGGCATCGAAACGCAAGACCAGCACAGGCGTTGTATTGGATGCGCGCACCAGGCCCCAGCCATCCGGCCAGTCCGCGCGCACGCCGTCGATCGTGGTCACGCGCGCGCCCTCGAAGCTGGCCTTTTCGCGGAACTTTTCGATGAAGCGGTAGTGTTCGCCTTCGGCCATGTCGATTTTCAGTTCCGGCGTCGACACACCCTTGGGCAGGCTGTCGAACACGGCCTGCGGTTCGCGGCCTTCGGCATCGGCGGCAAGAATCTCCATCAGTCGCGCGGCCGCGTAGATGCCGTCGTCGAAGCCGTACCAGCGTTCGCGGAAGAAGAAATGCCCGCTCATCTCGCCGGCCAGTTCCGCGCCGGTTTCGCGCATCTTCGACTTGATCAGCGAATGTCCGGTCTTCCACATGATCGGACTGCCACCGGCCTGCAGGATCAGCGACTGCAACTTGCCGGTGCACTTGACGTCGTAGATGATCGTGGCGCCAGGATTGCGCGTGAGCACGTCGCGCGCGAACAGCATGAGCACGCGATCCGGATAGATGATTTCGCCCTTGGCGGTGACGACGCCGAGGCGGTCGCCGTCGCCGTCGAAGGCGAGGCCGAGATCCGCATGCATCTGTTTGACCGAAAGGATCAGGTCCTGCAAATTTTTCGGATCGGACGGATCCGGATGATGATTCGGAAACGTGCCGTCGACTTCGCAATACAGCGGTTGCACCTCGCAGCCGATCCCTTCAAGCACCGCCGGCGCGACCGCGCCGGGAATGCCATTACCGCAATCGATGACCACCTTGAGCTTGCGCTCGATCAGCACGTCGCCAGTGATTCGTTCGATGTAATCCTTGCTCACGTCCATCGTTTGCAGCCCACCGCTGCCGGTGGCGAAGCGGTTTTCGCTGATGCGCGTGTACAAACCCTGGATCGCATCTTCGGCCAGGGTTTCGCCGCCGAGCACGATCTTGAAGCCGTTGTAGTCCGGCGGATTGTGGCTGCCGGTGACCATTACTCCGGAGCCCGCGTTCAAATGATACGTGGCGAAGTACAGCACCGGTGTCGGCACCGCGCCAATGTCGATCACGTTGCAGCCGGTGCTGCGCAAGCCGTCGATCAAGGCGGCGGACAATTCCGGCCCCGAAAGGCGTCCATCGCGACCGACCACAACTTCGTCCAGGCCGCGCTGCTGCGCCTCGCTGCCGATCGCCAGACCAATCTGGCGCGCGACACCAGCCGTCAGCGTTTTGCCGAGTACGCCACGGATGTCGTAGGCGCGGAAAATACTGCGATCGACTGCGACATCGGCGGGCTTGGCCAGCTCGGGTTTGGGTTTTGCCGCGACGGCCACTGCCGGCTTGGCCATGGCTTGCACCAACGTCTGCTCGGCGACTTTGGGCGCTTCGGGACGGCGTAGAAAGCGTTCCCATGCCTCGTGCAGGCCCAGCGTGCGTGCGCGCAGCAGGAACACGCCGATGCCGAACAGCACCAGCATGGCGGGCAACACCATCCACAACTTGTTCGGCAACAGGATCGGGAACTCTTCCGGCGTGCTGCCGATACGGAACAGGCTGCCGGCGATGCCAATGCCGGTGTCGGTCAGCGAATCGGACGTGTGCCGATCGCCGAGGCTGGCCAGTACCAGATCGCCACGACCTTCGCCCTGGCGCAGGTCCATGCGCGCGTCCGATAGCTGCTGATCTTGGAAAATCTGCAGCAACGGCTCGTACGGCAGTTCCACGTAGGCATACGCCAGCGTCTGGTTGGCGCGCCTCACCGGCAGCGCCAGCGCAAGCACCCGGCGCTTGCCGCCGATCAGATGCGATTGCAACGGCGCGGCGCGACCGGTCTGGTGCGCCTGCACCAGCATGGCCGCCTTGGCATAGCCGAATTTGGCAAAGTCGGTGCCGAGCACGTCGCTCAAGTCCGCTCGGTAGAAATCCGTCGCAAGCAGATCAGGCAGGGCCTGTTTCAGCGCCTGCACGGCAGCACTTTGGCCGGAGGCATCCGGCGTCGCCAGTGCGGCGGCGATCGCATCATCGTCGATGGCATGAATCACGCGCAGGCGGGTATCGCTGACAAACCGGTTCAGGGATTCGACCTCGCTGCGCGTGACCGCATCGATTTGCTGCGCGCCGCTGATCTTGGCGTACATCAGCCAGGCCTGCCATGCGCAGAACGCACAGGCGACGAACGCGAGACAGGCGCCGAAAAACCACAGCGCGCGCGGATCCAGCAACCGCGCCAGCCCGCCCGGCCCGCGCGCCTGCTCCTGCGAGCGTTGCAAAGCAGAGGTCTTGTTGCCGGACTTGTTCGCCATCATCGGATCCCGTGCATCACCCGTATCAACGCGCACCGGTGTGACCGAATCCGCCCGTGCCGCGCTGGCTCGTCGTAAACTCGTCCACTACCCGGAATTGTGCGCGCGCAACCGGCACGAACACCAGTTGCGCGATACGTTCCCCAAGCGCAATGGTATAGGGCGCCTGCCCCCGGTTCCAGCAGGAAATCATCAACGGCCCCTGATAGTCAGCGTCGATCAGGCCGGTGAGATTGCCGAGCACGATGCCGTGCTTGTGACCCAGGCCCGACCGCGGCAGGATCACGGCGCAATAGCCCGGATCGCCGATATGGATCGCGATACCGGTCGGAATCAGCGCACTTGCGCCCGGCGTGAGCGTGAGCGGGGCGTCCAGCGCGGCGCGCAAATCCATGCCGGCCGAACCCGACGTGGCCGCTGCCGGCAGTGGAATTTCGCCACCCAGGCGCGGATCGAGGATCTTCAGCTCTACCTGGATCATCGTCGCTTCGCTTTTGTTTTGGCCGCGCGCAAGGCGGCGATGCGCACCAGCAAGGCGTGCGCCAACACGAGCTTGTCGGCGCGCTGCAAGCGTTCGCGGCCGCCGGGCCAGATCAGGGTCAGTTCGTTGTCATCGGCGTCAAAGCCCGCGCCGGCGCCGACGCGATTGGCCGCGATCAGGTCCAGACCTTTGCGCTCGAGCTTGGCACGAGCGTGGCATTCCAGATTATCGGTTTCCGCCGCGAATCCGACCACGAAGGGTTTTTTTTTGCGCGCCGCCACTTCAGCGACGATATCGGGATTCTCGGTCAGTTGCAGGGTCAGGCCCCGGCCGGTTTTTTTCAACTTGTGCTCGGCGATCTGCGCCGGGCGATAATCGCCCACCGCCGCGGCTGCGATGAAAACGTCGCATTGTGGAATTTGCCGCATCACTGCCGTGCGCATTTGCCGCGCACTGCGCACGTCCTCGCGCGTCGCGCCCGCGGGCGCGGGCAGCTGCACCGGTCCGGCGACCAGATGCACGCTCGCGCCCTGCTCGACGGCGGCCTGCGCGATGGCGAAACCCATGCGCCCGGAACTGCGGTTGCCAAGAAAACGCACCGGATCGATGTCCTCACAGGTCGGCCCGGCGCTGACCACGACGCGCACGTCCAGGAGCGGCTTGGGTCCGTGCAGACGCACCAGTTCCGCCACGATGGCATCGGCTTCGAGCAGGCGCCCTGCGCCGACGTCGCCGCAAGCCTGATCGCCGAAGCCCGGCCCGAGCACGTCCACGCCGCGTGCGCACAATGTGGCCAAATTCGCTTGCGTGGCGGCATGGGACCACATCTGTTGGTTCATCGCCGGCGCGATCGCCAGCGGTGCGGCACTGGCCAGACACAACGTGGTGAGCAGATCATCGGCCAGGCCGTGTGCGAGACGCGCCAGCGTATTGGCGCTGGCCGGCGCGATCAGGATGCGCTGTGCCCAGCGCGCCAGCTCGATATGCCCCATCGCGGCCTCTGCGGCTTCGTCCCACAAACCGCTGCGCACCGAATGCCCGGACAGCGCCTGAAATGTGAGCGGGGTGACAAAACGCGTGGCGTTGGCCGTCAGCACGATTTGCACGTCCGCACCCGCCTCACGCAGACGCCGGGTCAACTCAGCCGCCTTGTAAGCGGCGATGCCGCCACTAACGCCGAGCAGGATTCTCAGATTGGCCAGCGCCGGTGCGCGCATGCGGGAAAATTCCGACAACACAACGGGCCGATAGCTTACCGGAATTCCCGCCGTTTCCGGCTGACGCAGGAGTCCACCGCGGGCATCCTGCCGGCATGCGCATCCGCGACTGGCCCGAATCCGAACGCCCCCGCGAAAAGCTGCTCGCGCGCGGTGCGGCGGCGTTATCGGACGCCGAACTGCTGGCGCTGTTCATCGGCTCGGGACGGCGTGGACTGACCGCAGTGGACCTGGGCCGTGAATTGCTCGCCCGCCACGGCAATCTGAAAAACCTGCTCGAGGGCGACGCCTCCGCGCTCGCCGCCGCACCCGGCATCGGCCCGGCCAAGGCCTGCCGCCTGCACGCGGCGCTGGAACTCGGCCGCCGTTACCTCGCCTGTGAGTTGCAGCGCACTGACGCGCTTGCCAATCCGTCCGTGTGCGCCGACTACCTGCACGCGCGCCTGGCTGCCTATCCGTACGAGGTGTTCGCCTGCGTATTTCTCGACAACCGTCATCGCGTGCTTGCCTGCGAAGAACTGTTCCGCGGCACAATCGATGGCGCCAGCGTACATCCGCGCGAGGTCGTGCGGCGCTGCCTCGCCCACAACGCCGCCGCCGTCGTGCTCGCGCACAACCATCCATCCGGCGTGAGCGAACCCAGCCAGGCCGACCGCGCCATTACCGCCGAGCTCACGCGCGCGCTCGCCCTGATTGAGGTACGCGTGCTTGATCATTTTATTGTCGGACACGGCGCCCCGACCTCGTTGGCCGCGCGCGGGCTGATTTAGGAAACCTCTGAGCAGGCCCGTTGCTCGCGACAACCTGCGAGCCGCCGCGCACCGCGCCATGCACATCCCGGTATACTCGCCCCGGGGAGGATGCGCGCGCCTTGATCTTCGGATATCCCACGCAGTTTCCAGCCGACGCGGTCGAGCAGCGGGTGGCGGACGCGGCCACGGCACGGCGCCTGGTCGGCGAACGCAGTCCGCAAATGCTCGAGCTGCTCGCGCACCGGCGCGAGCGTTTCGCGGCGTTGATCCGCGCGCGCGGCGACGTGCCGCAGGTGACCGGCGCCGAGAATGCCGTGCTGATTGCGTTCTGCCGCCTCGCGTTCCGCCACGGCACCTGGGGCGAGGATTTCCACGCATACCACAACGAAGGCCACATCTTCGAGATTCTCGGTCCGCGCGTGGAGCGTCTGATCGATGCGATTGGCCTGGATGCGCTGACCCTACGCGACTGGTTCCTGCTGGCCCTGTTCGCCGCCACCCACGATCTGCGTCAGCGCGAAGTGCCGCAATTCGCCGCCGGCATCGGTAGCAATGAGCGCGCCAGCATCGAAGAAACCTTCCGCATCCTGCACGCCTGCGGCTTCGACGAGCAGCACGACGCCGAGGTGTTTCTCGCCATCGAACTGATGATCGCCGGCAGCACGTTCGATGCGCGCCCGGCGATGCACGCGCTCGAATTCAATTCGGCGGAGCTGGTGGTCGAATCCGGCGGCGCATTGGCGCAAAGACTTGATGTCAAGCTGGACAAGCACGCGCCGGGTTGGCGCGCGGACACGCGCATCGTGCACGCACTGGAACTGGCATCCATCGCGGCGGACCTCGACACCGCCAACGTCGCCGAGGATTTCCCGCTGTTCATGGCCAGCGCTGAGCGTCTATGTCTGGAACGCGAGATGCGCAGCCACCGCGATCCGGCGAGCACCGCATCGGCGCAGCCGATGCGGGATTTCCTCACCACCGGACAGGAACATTATTTCTTCGACCTGCACTGTTTCAATTCCGTGCAGGGTCGCACCGCATTCGCCGCCGCCAAACAGGCGAACACGCAGGCGGTGCGCGACCTGATCCGCGATCTGCGCGTCGCGGTGCCTGCGCCGCACACCGGCAACGATGTGCTGGCGGCGTTCCGCGCACTCGCGTCTCGGCCGACCTGACCCATGGATTTTCGCGTCAGATCGCGCTTTGCTGCGGTGGATTTATACACAATGCTGCATTGGCTGCATTTGTTGCATTGCGCACCACCGTCCTACGCGGCCATGGATATTTTCATGTTGTAAATCAACATGTTACAAAAATTCGCCACATGTGGGCAAGAATTCCCCCCCACCTCGAAAACAAAATATGTGCCGACGGTGTGAGCAATACACACAGACTTATCCACAGGTCGTGAGAAGCCGCGGAAAACCGCGCCAATCCGGCAATTTTGGCGTGCGCAGCGTCCGCGTTCGCGCCACGGCGCTTTCGGCGCCAGCGCAGTGCCGACTACAATAGCCGGCGTTTTCCGGAAACTCCTCGCGTGAAAGACTCCTTGTACCAACTCGTTCTGCAGGCCATTGAGCGTCTGCGGGAACAAGGCGTGTTGCCCGCCGACATCGCCGCGGCGTTCGCGATTGAACGCGCGCGCAGCGTCGAGCACGGCGACTTCGCCACGAACGCAGCGCTGCTGCTGGCCAAACCCGCGCGCATGAACCCGCGTGCACTGGCGCAGGCGCTGGTAGCCGCGCTGCCACAAAGTGCACAAATTAGCAAAGTGGAAATTGCCGGCCCCGGCTTCGTCAATTTCTTCCTCGCGCCAGCCGCCTACCATGCTGAGGTGCGCCGCATCCATGCCGACGCCGAGCGCTACGGCCGCAATGCGAACGGCGCGGGCCACGCAGCTGGCGTGGAATTCGTTTCCGCCAACCCAACTGGACCGCTGCACGTGGGCCATGGCCGCAACGCCGCGATCGGCGATTGCATAGCGCGCGTGCTCACCGCGAACGGCTGGAACGTCAAGCGCGAGTTCTATTACAACGACGCCGGCGCGCAGATCGCCAATCTTGCGATTTCGGTGCAGGCACGTGCACTCGGCAAGGGTCCAGACGAGACTGGCTGGCCCGAAGACGGCTACCGTGGCGAATACATCAGGGACGTCGCGCAGGCTTATCTCGACGGCGCCAGCGTCGAGATCGATGGCCACGTCGTCGCTGGCGCGAAGGATCCGCACGATCTGGACGCGATCCGCCATTTCGCCGTGGCCTGGCTGCGCCGCGAACAGAACGCAGATCTGTCCGCGTTCGGCGTCGTGTTCGATACGTACTTCCTCGAATCCTCGCTGTACGCTGACGCCAAGGTCGATGAAACCGTGCGCGAACTCATCGCCCACGGCCACACTTACGCGGACGGCGGCGCGCTATGGCTGCGCACAACGGACTTCGGTGACGACAAAGACCGCGTCATGCGCAAGTCCGACGGCAGTTACACGTATTTCGTGCCGGATGTTGCCTATCACCGCAGCAAATGGCAGCGCGGCTATGAGCGTGCAATCACCGTGCTCGGCTCCGATCACCACGGCTCGCTGGCGCGGGTGAAGGCCGGCCTGCAGGCCCTTGATTGCGGCATTCCCAAGGGCTATCCAGACTACATGCTGTACCAGATGGTGACGGTGATGCGCGGTGGCGAGGAAGTGAAGCTGTCCAAACGCGCCGGCAGTTACGTCACCCTGCGCGAGCTGATCGAAGAAGTCGGCCGCGACGCGACGCGTTATTTTCTGATCGCGCGCAAAGCCGATTCACAACTGGTATTCGACATCGACCTGGCGCGCTCGCAATCCAACGACAATCCCGTCTACTACATTCAATACGCTCATGCACGTGTGTGCAGCGTGCTGCGCCAGATGGTCGAACGTGGCCTGCAATGGAACCGCGACAATGGTCTCGCCCACCTGACACGCCTTGACCACACGCACGAGGCGGCGCTGCTGACCGAACTTTCGCGCTATCCTGAAATCGTCGAGACGGCTGCGGCGAATCTGGAACCGCAACTGGTCGCACACTATCTGCGCGAGTTGGCCAACGCGCTGCACAGCTACTATCACGCGCATCCGTTCATCGTCGACGACGCCGATCTGCGCGACGCGCGCCTGGCCCTGATCGTGGCCGCGCGTCAGGTATTGCGCAACGGCCTGGATCTGCTCGGCGTTGGCGCTCCGGAGAGCATGTAATGGCAGGTAAATCTCACAAACAGGCCTATCGCGGCAACGAACGACAAGGCTGGCCGGCGTGGATCTGGCTCGGCATCGGCGTCCTGCTCGGACTCGCCCTGTCGGCCCTGATCCTGATCAAGGACTGGGCGCCGATGCTGCGCAGGCAGAATCTGCCGCAACCCAATGCCGAAGCGGTCGCGCCCAAGGATGCCGATCAGGGGGTTGCCGACAGCGAACCACCAGCGCCACCGAAGAAAACCTACGATTTTTATTCGGTCTTGCCGGAGATGGAGGTCGTCATTCCCGATGCCGAATTGTCGGCCAAGGCCAAGGCCGAGCAGCAGCGTCAGGCCTTGGCAGCAGCGCAGGCACAAGCGGCGCATCCGGGCGCGCCGGCGACCGCGACAACGCCGCCCGTAACCGAAGCCGGCGGGCGTTACGTGCTGCTGGCAGGATCGTTTGCCGACCCGAAGGCCGCTGACGAGGCCAAGGCCAAGCTGGCCCTGCTCGGCATCGTCGCCAAGGTGCAATCGATCACAATCAACGGCAAGACCTGGAACCGGGTCATGGTCGGCCCCTACGCCAACGCCAGCGACACCGAAGCGGCGAAGAAAACGCTAGCCGACAACGGCGTCAAGGCGATTCCGATGAAGCAGGCGGCGGGACAGTAATCTCACGAGCCATCGAAACCGTCGAGGAAGATTTCATCGAGCGTATAGCGATACAGTTTCCCGCCGCCGTCGGTGACATAGACATTACCCCCCTCATCCTCACCGAAGCCGTACGGCGAATTGGCCGAGACACCGCTGGGTGAGAATTCCGACAGTGTCCAGCTGGACCCGTTCTGGGTACCAACGAGCAGCACGCCGCACAGATCGCCGAACAAGTAGGTTCCGTCGAGGCGTGCCAACGGGCCACGATAACGATAACCGCCGATCACCGCACAACCGGTGATTACGCCGCTGGAGTGAAAGTAATACAGGATCGGCAGGATACCGGTGCTGCATGTACCCGAAGTCATGCCGCGCGGGAAGGGGCCTTCGCAATCTCGCCAACCATAGTTGTAGGCGTCGGTTGCGCTGGTGGTCGCTGCTTGAAAATCCACTTCCTCGGTGGTGTTGTAGCCGACATCGCCAATCAACATGTCGTGCGTGAGGCGATCGAAGCTGAAGCGGAACGGATTGCGCAGACCGTAAGCCCAAATCTCGGCGCACTTGGTGGCGTTGTTGGTATCACTGAGATCGGCAAATGGATTGGTCGCCGGAATCGAATATTCCGCAAATGCCCCCGGCGTTGCTCCGCACGCATTGGCTTGGGCGTTGACCGTCGAGTGATCGACATCAAGGCGCATGATCTTGCCGAGCAGGTAGTAGAGCGCGCCGCTTCCCCCTGTGGTACTGCAATTTCCAGGGTTGCTGTCGGCGTGCTTTTTCCACAGGCATTGAGCGAAACCGTTGGGATCGGGCTGCACGCCGCCGTCGCCCATCGACCAGTACAGGTAACCATCTGCACCAAAATGGATGTCGCCACCATTATGGTTGTCGGCGATATCCGGCAGGCGCAACACCACGGTTCCGCCCGGGTTGGCGACATCCGGATTGCTCGAAACGGTGAAGCGCGCCAGCAACTGATCGTGACTGCTGCCAATCGCACCCACCGGATCGGTATACGTCACGTAGAAAACGCCGTTACTGGCATAGTCTGGAGAAAACGCCAGGCCGAGAAGACCCTGTTCGCTGTTGCAGGCGACATTCAGATCGAGGAATGCAGTTGCATTGACCACACCGTTCTTGACGATTTGAATCGTTCCACACTTCTCGACCACGAACAGACGACCCGAGCCGTCGTGCGGGCTGCGCACCGCCAGCGGTTGATCGAAGCTGTAATTCGGGGCGGCATCGACCAGCATCAAATCCGCCGGCACTTGCGCGCCTACCGGCGCGGCCCACAGCAACGCCACCAGAAACAGGATGCGGGTCTGCATACAACCTCCACGCGAGCGGCGATGCGCCCTTGATACGCCGTTCCCGGTGAAGTTTTTGTAAGCCCGGTCACAGTGCCGGACCGTGTGTTGCCGCAGCGCCCGATCGTCGTATCCTGTATCGTTGGATTTTTTCTTTGGAATGCCGAGATGAATGCCAAAACCATCCTCGTCACCGGCGCCAGCGCAGGCTTCGGCGCCGCTACCACGCGCTGCTTCGCCGCCGCCGGCTGGCGTGTGATCGCCTGCGCACGCCGCGGCGATCGTCTCGCGCAACTCGTCGAACGATACGGCGCCGATCGCGTGCACGCGGCGGTGTTCGACATCCGCAACGCGAACGAGATGCAGGCTGCGCTCGATGCGCTGCCGGCGGATTTTCGCACCATCGACGTGCTGGTCAACAACGCCGGGCTCGCGCTTGGCGCCGCAAAGGCGCCGCAGTGCGATCTTGTCCAATGGCAGCAGATGATCGACACAAACGTCACCGCACTGGCCACGCTCACGCACAAGCTGTTGCCGGGCCTGATCGAACGCCGCGGCGCGATCGTCAACATCAGCTCGATCTCGGCGACGTATCCCTATACCGGTGGCAACGTCTACGGCGCGACCAAGGCCTTCGTCACCCAGTTCTCGCTCGGCCTGCGCTGCGACTTGCACGGCACCGGTGTGCGCGTGACGTCGGTGGAACCGGGCATGGCCGAAACCGAATTCACCCTGGTGCGCACCGGCGGCGATCAGGCTGCGTCGGACAAACTCTACGCCGGCGCGCATCCGATCACCGACGACGACATCGCGCAAACCATCTGGTGGATCGCGAACCTGCCGCCGCACCTGAACGTCAACCGCATCGAAGTGATGCCGGTCAGCCAGTCGTTCGCTGGATTGCAGGTCGCACGCGATTGAGGACGGCGATCGCGTGGCTCAGCTTTCCGTCAGATACGTGTATCCGGTCAATCCCGCTTCCAGCGTCGCCGCGATGCTTTGCGCCGCATCTCCAGTGAGACCGGCAGCGGCAATCTTGTCGCGATACGCCGCACGCAGCGCATCGAGGTTGTAGCCGACATAGTCGAGCATCACGTCGGTGGTGTCGCCGCGCTTGCTATGCGAGAACGCATAGCCGTTGTCGTTAAGGCGCACATTGACCGCATCGGTATCGCCGAACAGATTGTGGATGTCGCCGAGCGCTTCCTGATAGGCGCCAACGAGAAAGATGCCGAGCCGGTACGGTTTGCCCGGCTCGGGCGAGTGCAGAGGCAAGCTGACATCAACGCCGTCGGCATCGACATAGGCGTCGATGCGGCCATCCGAATCGCAAGTCAGGTCGGCGATCACGCCGCGCCGATCCGGGGCGCGATCCAGTCCCGCAATCGGCACGATCGGAAAAATCTGGTCGATGGCCCAGGCATCGGGAATCGATTCGAAAATAGAAAAGTTTACAAAATATTTGTCGACGAGCTTCTCGTTCAACTCGTCCAGCGCTTGTCGATGCGCGCGCTCCTCCGGTTTCAGCCGCGGGCGCAGCGCGTGAACGATGGCGTAATACAAATCGTCCAGTCGCGCACGCTGGCGTAGGCTCAACTGGCCCAACGCGAACAGGGCGTGGCCTTCGCTCCACTGATGCGCAGCCTCGTGGTAGAGCTCGATCACCGAGCGCGTGGCAAGTTCGCCGTGAATTTCGCGCAAGCGGCGCAACACCAGCGGCTCGTCCGCGTCGGCCGACGGCACACGGCCTTCCGGCGCGCGTTCGATATCGCTGACATTGACCACCAGCACGGCGTGATGCGCGACCATCGCGCGGCCGGTTTCGCTGATCACGTGCGGCGCCTTGAGTCCGTGTGCGGCGCAGGCTTCGGCCAGCGGCTGCACCACGGTGGCGGCATATTGATCCAGACCATAATTGATCGAACAGGCCGAGCGCGAACGCGTGCCTTCGTAGTCCACGCCCAAGCCGCCGCCGACATCGACGTAGCCCAGCGGAATTCCCATTGTGCACATTTCCACAAAATAACGGGTCGCTTCGCGCATGCCGGCGGCGATGTCGCGCACGTTGGAAATCTGCGATCCCATGAACACGTGCAGCAATTGCAGAGATTGGGTCAGATGCGCAGACTTGAGTTGGTCGATCAGGGTCAGCAATTGTCGTGGCGTCAGGCCAAACTTGGATTTTTCGCCGCCGGTGTTCTGCCATTTCCCCGCGCCCAGACTGGTCAGGCGCATGCGCACCCCGAACAGCGGTTCGACGCCGAGTGCTTTGGCTTCTTCCAGCGCCGGCGACAACTCGGATGGCTTTTCGATCACGATGAACACGCGCAGGCCGAGTTTGCGACCGATCAGGGCCAGACGCAGATATTCGCGATCCTTGTAGCCGTTGCAGATGACGATGCTGCCGGGTTTGGCCAGCGCCAGCACCGCCATCAATTCGGGTTTGGAACCGGCTTCCATGCCGAAGCCGTCGTTGCCCGCACGCACCAGCTCACTGACCACGCCGTGTTGCTGGTTGACCTTCACCGGATAGGCCGCGGTGTAGCCGCCGGCGTACTCCCACTCGCGCATCGCTTGCGCGAAGGCGCCTTGCAAACGCGCGAGGCGATTGGCGAGGATATCGGCAAAGCGCACCAGCAGTGGCAGGCGCGAACCTTTCGCGCAGGCCGCGTCGACGATCTCGGGCAAGGCCAGCGCAGGGCCGTTTGCACCACGCGGGCGCACCAGCAACCGGCCGGCATCATCGACATCGAAATAATTTTCGCCCCAGTGCGCGATCGCGTATTGGGCGCGGGCGGAATCGGCGTTCCACGTCGTTGTCATCGCAATTCTCCTCGACAACCGAAGAACGTCGCAGCGGCGGGCCTTGACGGTGAATCCGCGGCGGCCGGAAGCCTTGATACGCCGCGGGGCCGCCGCCGCGCTATTGTAACTGCGTGTCCGCACCCGCGGGAACCGCTACAATCGCCGCCCGTTTCATCCAGCGCAACGCGGAATCTGCCATGTCGACGCAACCCGAACAGTGGTTCAACGAGCAGCACGAGTATTCCGGCTCGGCCATCGGCTTTCGCGTGCACAAACGCCTGCATGCCGAGCAGACGCCGTTCCAATCGATCGAGATCTACGACAGCACCGACTGGGGCAAGCTGATGGTGATCGACGGCTGCATGATGGTCACCACACGCGACAATTTCTTCTATCACGAGATGATGTCGCACCCGGCGCTGTTTACGCATCCGCGCGCCAAGCGCGTGGTCATCATCGGCGGCGGCGACTGCGGCACGCTGCGCGAAGTGCTCAAGCACGACGAGGTGGAAAGCGCGATCCAGGTCGAAATCGATGAGCGCGTGACCCGTTTGTCGGAAAAATATTTTCCGGAATTGTGCGAATCCAACTCCGATCCGCGCGCGCAACTGCTGTTCATCGACGGCATCCAATGGATGGCCGAGTGCGAACCGGAAACGCTCGATATCGTGATTGTGGATTCGACCGATCCGATCGGCCCGGCCGAAGGCCTGTTCAATGAGGCGTTCTACCGTTCGTGTCTGAAAGCGCTGCGTCACGGCGGCATTCTGGTGCAGCAAAGCGAATCGCCGCT
>JBOHYL010000036.1:0-1605 GCA_050737915.1 Rudaea sp. | reverse complement strand
CGATCGCGCTTGTCGTTCTTCTTGGCTTCGGTCTTTACCAGATCCGAATGGGTCAGCCAGGGCGAAGCATCCAGATTGCGCATGTAGCTGGCGACGCTGGCGTTGGATTGCGCCACGCCGTCCAGCGTTAGGGTGTCGCCGTTCTGCTTCATGCTGAGCAAACGCACACCGTCCGGGATGGTTTTGACCAGTTCATCGAACAAGTGCACCATCTGCGAGCGGCTCGCCTGCAGCTTCTCGATGATTTCCTTGCGCGCCAGCAACTTGGATTTCGTCGTCTCCAGCTGCTGGATCTCGGTCAGCTTGTCGTCGAGCAGGTGGATCTGATCCTTGAGATAGGCATTGCGTGCATCCTGGTTGTCCAGGCGCATGCCCATCCAGTACCACCAGACGAACACCACGAACAGCGCGGCGATGGCGGCGCCGGCCAGCATTACATAGAACTCGCGCTGGCGCTGCTTGCGCAGCTCGTCGCGCCAAGGCAATAGATTTATCTTGGCCATCAGTCGAAACTCCTCAGCGCGAGACCGCAGGCGATCATCAGCGCGGGCGCGTCCTGGGCCAGCGTCTGGGCCTGCACGCGCGATGACAGCGACATGTTGGCAAGCGGATTGGCGACCACACAGGGTACGCCGAGTTGTTCTTCCACCATTTCGGCGACACCGGCGATCGAAGCGCATCCGCCGGCAAGCACGATCTGATCCACCTTGTTGTATTCGCTTCCGGCGAAGAAGAATTGCAGCAGGCGACTGACCTGCTGCACCATCGCTTCCTTGAACGGCTCAAGCACCTCGATCTCGTAGGATTCGGGCAGGCCACCCTGGCGCTTGGCGAGACCGGCTTCCTCGTACGACAGGCCATAGCGGCGCATCACCTCGTCGGTAAGCTGCTTGCCGCCGAATACCTGTTCGCGCGAATAGATGGTGCGCTGGTTCTTGAGCACGATCAGCGTAGTCATGGTGGCGCCGATGTCGGCGACCGCGACGACCGCATCCTTGGGCACGGCGAGCTGGTCGGCGACCAGCTTGAACGCATTCTCCATCGCGAATGCCTCGACTTCCACCACGCGTGCGGTCAAGCCTCCCAGATCGAGTGCCGCCACGCGCAGGTCCACGTTCTCGGTGCGCGAAGCCGCGAGCAGGACATTCATCATTTCCGGGTTGTCCTTCACCGGACCGACGACTTCGAAATCGAGGCTGACGTCCTCGATCGGATAGGGAATGTACTGATTGGCCTCGGACTGGATCTGCGCATCGAGATCTTCCTCGGACAGATCCGCGGGCATCGGGATGATCTTGGTGATCACTGCGGAACCCGCGACGGCCGCGCAAGCAAATTTGGTTTTCGCGCCGGAGCGGTTGAGCGCACGCCGGATCGCTTCGCCGACAGCTTCCACCTCGACGATGTTTTTTTCGACGACAGCGTTGGGAGGCAACGGTTCGACCGCGTAATGCTCGACGCGATACTTGTTGCCGGACTGCGTCAACTGCAACAACTTCACGGCCGTCGAACTGATATCGACCCCGATCAGCGGCGGCGCTTTTGCACTGAGTAGGCCCACACTTTTTCCCCTTCCCACGCGCCCTTACGAGCGATATATGCGCA
>JBOHYL010000035.1:0-26324 GCA_050737915.1 Rudaea sp. | reverse complement strand
ATGCAGTATCAGTAATCCAGTGCATGCCGTCCATGGTCCTGGATTCCGGCAATCCATGCCGGAATGACGAGCTTAGGGCTCACCGGACGCGAACGGAAAACCGCCGAGCGCCGGTCAGGCGTGCGCGCGAATAAAATCCCGCACCTGCGGATAGACGAGATTGCGCCAGCGACGCCCACTGAATATTCCGTAGTGGCCGGCGCCTTCGACGGTGAGATGGCGCTTGTGCGCGGATGCGATGCCGGTGCACAGGTCGTGTGCGGCGCGGGTCTGGCCGAGTCCGGAGATGTCGTCGAGTTCGCCTTCGATGGTGAACAAGGCAGTACGTTTGATGGCCTGCGGCTGTACCGGCTCGCCGGCCACGCGCCAGGTACCCAGCGGCAGCGCGTGTTCCTGGAATACGGTGCGGATGGTGTCGAGGTAATACTCGGCGGGCATGTCGAGCACGGCGTTGTATTCGTCGTAGAAGCGGCGGTGCGCTTCGGCGTCTTCTTCGTCGCCGCGGCACAGGTTTTCATAGAAGTCCCAATGCGACAGGAAATGCCGGCCGGGATTCATCGCGAGGAATCCGGTGTGCTGCAAGAATCCGGGATACACGCGGCGGCCGCGACCCGGATAATTCTCGGGTACTTCCTGCACCAGGGTGTTTTCAAACCACGACAGCGATTTGTGCGTGGCCAGATCGTCCACGCTGGTCGGGCTGTGGCGCGTGTCGATCGGGCCGCCCATCAGGGTCATCGTGCGCGGCACGGGTTCGCCGTTGCTGGCCATCAGGGAAATAGCCGCGAGCACCGGCACGGTCGGCTGACACACGGAAATGACATGCAGGTTTTTCGCGCCGATATGGGAAATGAAATCGCGCATGTAGGCGACATAGTCGTCCAGATGAAACGGTCCGGTCTCAGCCGGCACCATGCGCGCGTCGATCCAGTCGGTGATATACACCTTGTGTTCGGGCAGCAGGGTGCGCACGGTGTCGCGCAGCAGGGTGGAGTGGTGCCCGGACAGTGGGGCGACCACCAACACGACGGGATCTTTCTTCAGAGCCGCCAGGGTGGCGACATCGTCGCTGTAGCGCTTGAAGCGCAGCAGATTGCAAAATGGTTTGGCCAGTGCGATCTGCTCGACGATCGCCGTTTCGCGCCCGTGGGCCTGCACCGAGGTGATGCCGAATGTGGGCTTCTCGTATTCCTTGCCGAGTCGGTAGACCAGCTCGCAATTGGCCGCGACACCTTGCGCGAATGGCAGCTGCGACAGCCAGCTATCGGGGGAGGAGAGCATCTTCGCGCCGGCCTGTGACCAGGACAGAAGCGGATTGAACAGGGTGCGGTTGAATTCGTGCAGTTGATACAGCATCGGTATTCCGGGCAGGCCGGATCGATGCCGGCCGCGCATTGTGGCGGATTTTTCCCGCACGCGCACCCCCTACTGAACCAGCGCGAATTATTGACCAGTCTCCGTTCGCCCTGAGCGTAGTGCCGCAGGCACGAAGTCGAAGGGGGTGCTTCGACTTCGCTGCGCTACGCTCAGCACGAACGGTTATCTTCAATGGCTGACGGATCAGCAAAGGACAATCTTTGCAGACGCCGCGCGCACGAGTAGACTCGAATCGGGAAACTAGGACGTCAAACGATGAAGCCTACCGATATTCGCGTTCCCGACTATTTTCACAAAGTCGTCGATTGCCAGTGGGCTTGTCCTTCGCACACACCGGTGCCCGAATATATCCGGCTGATCGCGGCCGGTCGCCATGAAGATGCCTACATGGTGAACTGGAAATCGAATGTGTTTCCGGGAATCCTGGGCCGCACCTGCGATCGCCCCTGCGAACCAGCGTGCCGGCGCGGGCGCGTCGAGGAAAACAATGGCGAAAAACCAGAACCCGTCGCCATCTGCCGCTTGAAGCGCGTCTGCGCGGACAACAAGGATGCGGATGCAGTCCGCGCGCGCATGCCAAAACCGGCGGCGAAGAAAAACGGCAAGCGTATCGCCTGCGTCGGCGCCGGGCCGGCCTCCCTCACGGTCGCGCGCGATCTGTCACCGCTGGGCTACCACGTCACCGTGTTCGAGGCGGACGCCAAGGGCGGTGGTTTCATGCGCACCCAGGTGCCGCGGTTTCGCCTGCCCGAAGCGGTGATCGACGAGGAAGTCGGTTACATCCTGGATCTGGGTGTGGAATTTCGCGGTAATGCGCGCATTGATTCAATGCGGGATCTGCTCACGCAGAAATACGACGCGGTCTTCGTCGGTTCCGGCGCGCCGCGCGGCCGCGATCTCGAGATTCCCGGTCGCCGCGAAGCCGCGGCCAATATCCATATCGGTCTGGATTGGCTGGCGTCAGTGTATTTCGAGCACATCAAGAAAATCGGCCGGCGCGTGATCGTGCTCGGCGGCGGCAACACGGCGATGGATTGTTGCCGCTCGTCGCGGCGTCTGGGTGGCGAGGACGTGAAAGTGATCGTGCGTTCGGGCTTCGAGGAGATGAAGGCCTCGCCGTGGGAAAAAGAGGATGCGCAGCACGAAGGCATTCCCATCCTCAATTATCTGGTGCCGAAAACCTTCGTGCACGAAGGCGGCAAGCTCACCGGCATGACGTTCGAGAAGGTGCATGCCGAGCACGACGCCAAAGGCCGGCGCAAACTGGTCCCGACCGGCGAGCCGGACGCTTTCTTCGAATGCGACGACGTGCTGATCGCCATTGGTCAGGAGAACGCGTTTCCGTGGATCGAGCGCGATGTCGGCATTGAATTCGACGAATGGGGCCTGCCCAAGGTCGACAAGATCACGATGCAATCGTCGAACCCGAACGTTTTTTTCGGTGGCGACGCGGCGTTTGGCCCGAAGAACATCATCTGGGCGGTGGCGCACGGCCACGATGCGGCGGTGTCGATCGACAAACAGCTCAGCGGCGGGAACCTTCACGAGCGGCCGGAACCGGGCGTGAGCCTGATGTCGCAGAAGATGGGCATCCACGAGTGGGGTTACGACAACGACATTTCCAACGATGTGCGCTACGCGGTGCCGTGGCGGGACAAGGAAACGACACTCAAGAGCATCAAGGTCGAAGTCGAACTTGGTTTCGATGCCACCAGCGCGCTTGCCGAGGCGCAGCGGTGCTTGAACTGCGATGTGCAGACCGTTTTCAGCAAGGATGTCTGCATCGAGTGCGATGCCTGCGTGGACATCTGCCCGATGGATTGCATCAGCTTCACCGGCAATGACGACGAAGCGACATTGCGCACGCATTTGTCCGCGCCGGCATTGAATCTCACCCAGGCGTTGTATGTATCGGACACGCTCAAGACCGGTCGCGTGATGGTCAAGGATGAAGACGTTTGCCTGCACTGTGGCTTGTGCGCCGAACGCTGCCCGACCGGTGCCTGGGACATGCGCAAATTCCTGATCGAGATGACGAACGCAGGGCCGGGCTGCCACAAGCATGCGAAGCGGGAAGCCGCATGACCGGATCTACTAAAATCAGCATCGAAGCCGTCAACGACTTCGTCGTCAAGTTCGCCAACGTCAATGGCTCCGGTTCGGCTTCGGCGAACGAGCTGTTCGCCAAGGCGATCCTGCGCATGGGCGTGCCGGTCAGTCCGCGCAACATCTTTCCGTCGAACATCCAGGGCTTGCCGACCTGGTACGAGGTGCGCGTCACCGAGGAGGGCTGGCTGGGCCGGCGCGGCGGCATCGATCTCATGGTGGCGATGAATCCGCAAACCTGGGATGTGGATGTCCAGGAAATCGAGCCGGGCGGCTATCTGTTCTACGACAACACCCGGCCGCTGCCGCCATCGAAATTTCGCGATGACATCAACGTCATCGGCATGCCGCTGACCGCGATCTGCAATCGTACCTATGCCGACGCACGCCAGCGCCAGCTGTTCAAGAACATCATGTACATCGGCGCGCTGTCGGTGCTGCTCGGCATCGATCCGGCGGTGATCGAAAAACTCTTCGGCGAGCAATACAAGGGCAAGGAAAAGCTGCTCGATTCCAACGTCAAGGCGCTGCATCTTGCACGCGATTATGCGCAAGAGCATCTGGCGCCGATCGGATTGAAAGTGCGCCGCGCCGATGCAGTTGGCGAGCGCATCTTCGTCGATGGCAATTCTGCCGCGGCGCTCGGCTGCGTGTACGGCGGTGCGACGGTGTGCGCGTGGTATCCGATCACGCCGTCGTCATCGCTGGCGGAGGCGTTCACCAAGTATTGTCAGAAGTATCGCGTCAAGCCCGGACCCAATCCGGGGGAGCCGGGCACGAACCAATTCGCCATCGTGCAGGCCGAGGACGAGATCGCCTCCATCGGCATGGTCGTTGGCGCCGGCTGGAACGGCGCGCGCGCATTCACCACCACGTCCGGTCCGGGTATTTCGCTGATGAACGAATTCATCGGCCTGGCGTATTTCGCCGAAATCCCGGTGACGATCATCGATGTGCAACGCGGCGGTCCGTCCACCGGCATGCCCACGCGCACGCAGCAGTCGGATGTGCTCGCCTGTGCGTATGCTTCGCACGGCGATACCAAGCACGTGCTCCTGTTTCCGGAAGATCCGCACGAGTGCTTCGCGTTTTCCGCGCAGGCGCTGGATCTGGCCGATCGCTTGCAGACGCCGATCTTCGTGCTCAGCGATCTGGACATCGGCATGAACCAGCGCCTGTGTGCGCCATTCGCGTGGGACGACGCGCGCGAGTACGACCGCGGCAAGGTGATGACCGCCGCGGAACTCGAAGCCGGCAAGGCATTCGGCCGCTACAAGGACGTGGACGGCGACGGCATCCCGTGGCGCACCTATCCGGCAACGCATCCCAAACGCGGCAGTTTCTTCACTCGTGGCACCAGCAAGAATCCTGAAGCGCGCTATTCGGAGCGTGGCGACGACTATCTGTACAACATGCAGCGTCTGCAGAAGAAGTTCGATACCGCAAAGGCGCTGGTGCCGCAGCCGCTGTTGCGCATGGCGCAGGGCAAGACTCGCTACGGCGCGATCTATTACGGTTCCACGAGTCCGGCGATGGACGAAGCGTTGGCAGCGCTCGAAGCGGGTGGGTTGCATCTGGATGCGCTGCGCGTGCGTGCATTCCCGTTTCCCGATGCGGTCGCCGATTTCATCGCCGCGCACGAAACCGTGTTCGTCATTGAGCAGAACCGCGACGCGCAATTGCGCGGCTTTGTCGTGAACGAATTCGGCATCGACCCGGCGCGGCTGGTGCCGATCCTGCACTACGACGGTACGCCAATCACGGCACGCTTTATCGCCGGCGCGATCGGCAAGCGCATGCAGGCTGCCAACGTCGTACCCATCGAAGCCAAGGCGCTGCGCTCATGACCTGGATCGCCAAACCCAAGCTGCATCATCCGACGCTTTCGTGCAACGCGGCCGGATTCACCCGGCGCGACTACGAAGGCGCGGTGTCCACCTTATGCGCCGGCTGCGGCCACGATTCGATTTCCGCCGCGATCATTCAGGCCTGCTGGGAACTGGATATCGAACCGCACCGCGTAGCCAAACTTTCCGGCATCGGCTGCAGCAGCAAGACGCCGACGTACTTTCTCGGTCAGTCGCACGGCTTCAACACGGTGCATGGGCGCATGCCTTCGGTACTGACTGGTGCGAATCTGGCGAACAAGGAGCTTTTGTATCTTGGGGTTTCCGGCGACGGTGATTCCGCGTCGATCGGCATCGGCCAATTCGTGCACGCGATCCGGCGTGGCGTGAACATGGTCTACATCGTCGAGAACAACGGTGTGTATGGTTTGACCAAGGGCCAGTTTTCGGCGACCGCGGACCTGGGTTCGCAATCGAAGAAGGGCGTGACCAATACGGACTCGCCGCTGGACATGGTTGGCCTCGCCTTGCAGCTTGGCGCGAGCTTCGTCGCGCGCGGATTCTCTGGCGACAAGCCGCAACTGGTACCGCTGATCAAGGCGGCGATCAAGCACAAGGGCGCGTCGTTCCTCGACGTGATCAGCCCGTGCGTGGCGTTCAACAACCATCCCGGCAGCACCAAGAGTTACGACTACGTGCGCGAGCACAACGCGGCAGCGAATCGGCTCGACTTCGTCGATGGCCGCGAAGAAATTACGGTCGATTATGCCGCCGGCGAACTGATCGACGTGACCCAGCACGACGGCAACGTAATACGTCTGCGCAAACTCGCCGCGAACTACAGTCCGCATGACCGCGTTTCAGCGATGAATTACCTGCACGAACGCAGCGCCAAGGGCGAAGTCGTCACCGGCCTGCTCTACGTGGACGAGGACGCGCACGATCTGCACGAGCACCTGGCTACCGTTCCCACGCCGTTCAATCGATTGGCGTCGAAGGACCTGAGCCCCGGCGCGGCCACGCTGGCCAAGATCAACGCGTCGCTGCGGTAGGTTTGCCTTCTCCCGCTGGCGGGAGAAGGTGCCCGAAGGGCGGATGAGGGTGGTTGAATGCGCCGTACTCGATCGCTGCCACCCTCACCCCGACCCTCTCCCGCAGGCGGGAGAGGGGGAAAGACCACTACGCCTTGCGCGCGTCGCGCCCGCCACGCCATGGGCGATGTTGCTTGTTCGCGCTGGCGTGCGGTTTTTTCGGCGCCTGCGAATGCGGACGGCGTGCGTGGTTCGCATTGCGTGGCTTGCCATTGACCGGGCGCGGGCCGTCCAGATTCAGCGCGCGGCTGGGTTCGAAGCCGGCAACATTCTCCAGCGCGATCTCCTGCTTGAGCAAGCGCTTGATGTCGCGCAGCAACCGGCCTTCTTCCGGCGCAACCAGCGATACGGCCAGACCTTCCGCTCCGGCGCGGCCCGTGCGGCCGATACTGTGGATGTAGTCTTCGGCGACCATCGGCAAATCGAAATTGACCACGATCGGCAACTGGTCGATGTCGAGGCCGCGTGCAGCGATGTCGGTGGCAACCAGCACGGTGATCTTGCCGTTCTTGAATTCCTTCAGTGCCTTGGTGCGTGCACCCTGGCTCTTGTTGCCGTGGATCGCGGCCGTACGCAGGCCAGAGGCATCCAGAAACTTGCACAACTTGTCGGCGCCGTGCTTGGTGCGACTGAACACCAGCGTCTGGCGACGACTGTCCTGGCTGAGCAGATGCAGCAGCAGGTCGCGCTTGCGCGCGGCGTCCACCGGATGCACGCAGTGCGTGATCGTGGCGACGACGCTGTTGCGCGCGGCGACCTGGATTTCAGCCGGATCGCGCATGAACTGAGTGGCAATTTGCTTGATTTCGTCGGCAAACGTGGCCGAGAACAGCAGGGTCTGGCGTTGCTTCGGTAGTGCGCCGAGGATGCGCCGGATGGCCGGCAAAAAGCCCATGTCGAGCATGCGGTCGGCTTCGTCGAGAACGAGGATTTCGATGCCGGACAGATCGACCGTACGGCGTTGCATGTGGTCGATCAAGCGTCCGGGCGTGGCGACCAGCACCTCGACGCCGCGGCGCAGCGCATCCATCTGCGATCCCATGCCGACGCCACCGAAGATGGTCGTGCTGTGCAGGTGCAGGAACTTCGCGTACCCGCGCAGGCTTTCATGCACCTGGGCGGCAAGCTCGCGCGTGGGCGTGAGGATGAGCGCACGTGGACGGCGTTTGCCGCCGGCGGGCGCGGGGTTTTCAACAAACAGGCGCTGCAACAGCGGCAGCGCGAACGCAGCCGTTTTGCCCGTACCGGTTTGCGCGCCCGCTAGCAGATCGCGTGCGCTCAGCGCCACCGGAATCGCGGCGGACTGAATGGGGGTGGGCGCGGTATAGCCCTGTTCGGCAAGCGCGCGCAATAACGCGGGCGCAAGCCCGAGAGAGTCGAATGACATTGTGAAAGCTCCAAGTGAATCAAAAACCCGGAGCGTTCCCGATGAACCGCGCCGCAGGCAGAATGCCTAGCTGCCCGTCGATTGCGGGCAATTCGGAAGGGCGTCGATACCGAGTGGTGCGGGCAAATGCCGCGGCCGAGGGCCACAGGCGGTTCGCCGAAAGGGAAAAACGGATGCGACGCGATACAACCGGACAAGTATACCAGCAATCGTGGTGAAGTGCACAAGCAAGTATTGACGCTGGCGGCGCGTCCGCCTAGCCTCGCAGGCTGCCGGCGGGCCGGCAAGGGGGTCAGATGCGGTTTGTGTCCGCACTACGCGAGTTGAATGTCGAGCAGCGCCACGTTGTGGCTGCCAGCTTTCTCGGCTGGACGCTGGATGCGTTCGATTATTTCCTGCTGGTATTCGTGATACCCGAAGTGGCTCGCGATTTCCACGCCAGCATCGAGGAAGTCGCGTTCTCGCTGACCCTGACCCTGGCCATGCGCCCGCTCGGGGCGCTGATCTTCGGGCGTCTCGCCGATCGCTTTGGTCGGCGTCCAATGCTGATGCTGGACGTGATCCTGTTCGCGGTGTTCGAGGCGGCGTCGGCGCTGGCGCCTTCGCTCACCGTGTTGCTGATCGTGCGTGCCCTGTTCGGCATTGCCATGGGCGGCGAGTGGGGCATCGGTGCATCGCTGGCGATGGAGTCCATTCCGGCGAAAGCGCGCGGTATCGTTTCGGGTATCCTGCAGGAGGGCTATGCCGTCGGCTATCTGCTCGGCGCGCTGGCGTATTGGCTGGCGTTCGAGCATATCGGCTGGCGTGGCATGTTCGCACTGGGTATTCTGCCGGCGTTGCTGGTGTTCTACATTCGGCGACGCGTGCCGGAATCGCCGGCATGGCAGGCCGGGCAGCGCGACGGCGTCGCCCCGCGCAGTTGGTCTGCAGTGATGCGCGGCCACTGGAAAACCTTTCTGTATCTGGTCGTGCTGATGATGTTGTTCAACATGTTCAGCCATGGTTCGCAGGATTTGTATCCGACTTTCCTGAAACAGCAACTGCATATGGATACGGCCAGGGTGAGTGTCTTGACGATCGTGCTCAATCTTGGCGCGATCGTGGGCGGCCTGTTCTTCGGTGCGTGGTCCGAGCACGTTGGTCGGCGTCGCGCGATCACGATTGCCGCGCTTCTGGCGGTGCCGATGATTCCGCTGTGGGCGTACGGCGGCTCGGCGGTTTTGCTCGGCATCGGCGTATTCGGCTTGCAGGTGATGGTGCAGGGCGCGTGGGGCGTGGTGCCTGTACACCTGAACGAGTTGTCCCCGGACGGCGTGCGCGGCACGCTGCCCGGATTCGCCTACCAGGGCGGCAATTTGCTGGCTTCGTTCACGGCGCCGCTGCTGGCCTGGTTCGCTGCGCGACATGGCGGCGATTTTGCCCTGGCGATGGCGAGTTTCATCGCTGTGGTCGCGATCGGATTGGCGCTCGTGACCTGGCTCGGCCCCGAGGCGCGGGGCAAGCACTTTGATTGATACGGGATTTGCGGATATGGATACGACATCGCTGCTGCGCTCGATTCCCCTGTTCGACGCCCTGGACGACGATGATCTGCACGCATTGTCGACCGAGTATCTGCGCGAGCGCAGCTTCCCGGCTGGTACGCAGATTTTCGCGCAAGACGATGCCGGCGACGCGATGTACATCGTCGTCAGCGGCGATGTGAACATCTTCCTGCCCGGCGAGGATTCGCACCGCATCTCGCTGGAGGACCTGAGCCGCGGCCAGTTCTTCGGCGAACTGGCGGTATTCGACGAAAAGCCGCGCAGCGCCAGCGCGCTCGCAACCACCGATTGCGTGTTGCTCGAATTGGCGCACAAGACGCTAGGCGATTATCTGGAACAACGGCCGCGCGCGGCACTGGCGATCCTGCGTACGATCAGTGGACGCTTGCGCGAGACCAACATGCTGTTGACGGCGCGCGCCACGCGTAATGTCGACGCGGAATTCGAAAAGCACCTGTCCTGGAGCGACCACCTCGCCGACAAGGTTGCCGAGCTCAACGGCAGCTGGAAGTTCATCCTGTTTCTGGTCGCGCTGACGGCGGTCTGGTGTTTCGGCAACAGCCAGTGGATGGGCAATGCACCGGATCCGTATCCGTACCAGTTTTTCAATCTCGCATTGGGAATCCTGGTCAGCTTGCAGGGACCGCTCATCGTGATGAGCCAGAACCGGCAGGCGCACAAGGATCGCGCACGCGCGGAATCCGATTTCAACGTCAATCTCAAGAACGAAGTGAATATCGAAACCCTGCTGCGCGAGTTGAACGAGTTCCGCGAAGAGATGACGGCGCGGCAGGGCGGGCACGAAGTCTCGTCGCGCTCGCGCATTTAGGCTAGAATCGAAGCGCACCATTCGTCGTCGGCGCAACGGGGGCTGACGTGGATCGTCGGCCCCATTCCAATCGGTTAGCGATGACAGCGGACACTTCCGGAACCACTGCCAATCATTCCTGGCACCTGCATTTTGAAGACCGCGGCGATTATCTGTACGCCGCGGTCGACGGACCGGAAGATTCGTCCGCAATCACTATTGCCTACTGGCGCGAGGTGAGCGCCGAATGCCACCGCCGCGGAACCCGCCGCTTGCTGGTGTGCGACGGCCTGCGCGGGGAGCCAGCCAGCATCGGGCAGTTCCAGCGTCTGGTAAGCGCACTCGATAGCCACGAATTGCGGACTGTGCGTATCGCGTTTCACGAGCCGGTGAGCGAGCATTTGCGCGTTGTGGAACACGGCGAATTGATCTTCCGCGAAGCCGGATTTACCCTGCGCGTGTTCGGCAGCGAACGTGAAGCGGAAGTGTGGCTGCGTTACGGGCAAGTCTGAGAGGTGTTCATGAAACGCGTATACCCGTGGTTGTTTATCGGGTTTTTGTTCGCCTGCAGTGCATCGGCTCTGGCCGCGTCGACAGACGATCACGCCGAAATCGCCGCTTTGAAGCAGCAAATCGAGCAGCTCAGGAAATCCGCTTATCACCCGGAACTCGGGCAGCAGATGTTGGAACTCCAGATTCGCCACGCACGTCTGTGGTTTGCGGGTGCAGCGCAGAACTGGAATCTTGCAGCTTTCGAGGTGAACGAATTGCGCGAAGCCTTCGAAGCGGTGGTGGAACAAAATCCCGACAATGCGAATTTCCAGCCGCAGCGTCTGGCCGATATTCTGCCGGCGATGACGAACGGCCCGGTCAAGGCGTTGCGTGACGCCATCGATCACCACAGCAAGGCGCAATTCGAGAAAGCGTACGATGGGTTATCCGCCGTGTGCACAGGCTGTCATCGCGCCGCGGGCATTGATTTTCTGGTTATTCAGCGCCCGACTACGCCAATCCTGGACAATCTGCGCACGGCCCTGCCGGACAAATCCGTGAAATGAAATACGCCGGCTAGCGCAGCACCCGTTTTGCGCCACTGTAATGTTCACGCCAATACGGCGCTGCCAGTTCGTCCAGGCGCACGGTACCGCCTGCGTTCGGCGCGTGCACGAAACGGCCTTTGCCTACGTAGATGCCGACGTGACTCACCTGTCGGTTGTTATGGTGGAAAAACACCAAATCGCCCGATTCGAGTGCGTCACGCGGCACCTTGGGTGCGTCGATGCGGCTGATTCCCTCCGCGGTGCGTGGCAGCTCGATGCCGGCAACCTCACGGAACACGTAATCGACCAGGCCGCTGCAATCGAATCCGCCGCGCGGCGTGTTGCCGCCATAGCGGTACGGCGTGCCGACCAGGCCGATCGCGCGAAACAGGATATCGTTGGCGTTGGCGCCGTGCGTGGCAGCTGGTGGATAGTGCACTGCGGCCGGTGTTCTGACGACATGTCTGCCGCAGCCGGCGAGAACACACGCCGCCAGAACAACGCGAAGGTAGCGGAACGTACCACGCAGGTTTCGCATCCGTGCACAGTCGGTCAATGCGCATGGGCTGTCAATCTTCGCTGGGACGGCAAAAGCGGATACCATGCACGGGAACCTCTGACTAACCTGCTGTGCTCGACAGCTTGCGTGCCGGCGGTGCTCGAAATCCTCATTTGCCCTCAAGCAAACTCCGGTTTCTGCGCTCCGGTGGCACACCCGATTCAATTCGGCATGATGCCTTCGCTCGCGACGGTTATGTCGAGGTTCCCACGGCGTATTTGCGACAGATTGCACATGAGGGTGCCATGCAGGCGGAAAAAGACAAAGTAGTGAGCTTCCATTACCGGGTCAGCGAAGAACCCGGCGCCGAAGTGGAAACTTCTCACGGGCGCGCGCCGATGGCGTTTTTGTTCGGTCACGGCCATATCATCCCCGGGCTCGAGCAGGCCATTGCCGGACGCGCCGAAGGCGAACGATTCGAGACGGTGATCCCACCGGCGCAGGCCTACGGCGAACGCCGCGAGGATTTCGTCCAGCGCGTGCCAAAGAAATATTTCCGCGAGGGCGAGCACCTCAAGCCGGGGATGGCCACGACACTGAGCACTCGAGACGGCGCGCGTTCGGTGACGGTGATCAAGCTGGGGTCGAGCGTAGTCGATGTGGATCTGAACCACCCGCTGTCGGGCAAGACCTTGCGCTTCGAGGTCGAGATCACCGGTGTGCGCGATGCCACGGAAGAAGAGCTTGCGCATGGGCATGCGCATGGACCCGATGGCGCTCACCACTGATACACAAAATAAAAGAGGAAAGGCCCGGCGATTACCGGGCCTTTCCGGACTCCCCTTGCGATTCGGTTTACGCGGCGTTGCTGACGAGGGTCAGCTTCGGCCGGGGCGTGGTGGCGGTTGCCGCAACCGCGGCAGCCAGATTGGCCTGGGTTGCGGCCACGTTTTGTTCGAAGCGGGTAAGGCGCTCCTCGGCGGCCTCGGCGACGGCAGTGGCTACCGCACCCTGTTCCAGAAGTTGTTGGACCATGGCGCGGTGATGTTCGTTGAAATCCGTATCGCGCAGCGCTTCTTCGAGCGCACAAATCATGGTGGCGAGCCAGCCGGACGTCGGGCTGCGCAACGCGAGCAGCAGTTCGTTGGGGGACGCTTGCATGGTCGGATCCCGGATTGCATGCCGGCAATAGCGCCGACGCGTGGGATTATGCAGATTCGATGCCAACGGTCGTCGCACGTTGGTTATCGCGCGACGCCAAGCCATTTTACGGGCATTGCCCAGTGTCGAATGCGGCGAGTTACGCGTTTTGCAGCGCGCACTGCGTCAATTAGCGACAGCCGCTGCACGTCATGAACATGCGCCGGAGCGACGTCCTGGTTCTCGGTGGCGGCGCGGTGGGTCTGGCCTGCGCGCTGTATCTGCTGCGCGCCGGCCGTGGCGTGACCGTGCTCGAGCAAGGCCATGCGGGTGGGGCGACCTCGCACGGCAACTGCGGCACGATTACGCCCAGTCACACCACGCCGCTGGCCGCGCCGGGAACGATCGCGCAGGCGCTGCGCTGGATGCTGAAAAAGGACGCGCCTCTGCGCCTGGCGCCGCGGCTGGATTTCGCCCTGTTCGAATGGCTGTTGCAATTCGCGCGACGCTGCAACGAGGCCGAATGCCGAAGGGTTACCGAGATCAAGGCACCCCTGCTGCGACTTGGGCGCGAGGAATTGGAGCGGCTTATCCGCAGGGAACCGCTGGATTGCGAATTCCGCACGCTCGGCACCTTGAACGTGTACCGCGATGCGCGCGCATTCGAGCAGTCGCATGTCCTGGTGCAGCTGGCCGCCGAATGTGGAGTGCCGGTGGAAACGCTCGATGGCGACGCCTGTCGTGCGCGCGAGCCGGCGCTTAACGGGCGCATCGTCGGCGGTTATTTCCATCCGCAGGACGCGCACCTGCGTCCGGATCGATACTGTGCGGAACTGGCCCGCGCGGTTGTCGCCCACGGCGGACAGATCCGTGAATCGACCACGATTGCGGGTTTCCGCACGGCCGCCGACAAGGTCGAAGGCGTCGTTACTGATCGCGGCGAATTCAGCGGTCGCGATGTCGTGCTCGCACTCGGCGCGTGGTCGCCGCTGCTTGCGCGCCAGCTCGATCTGCGCATACCGATCCAGCCTGGCAAGGGCTATTCGATCACCTACACGCGGCCTGCGCGTTGTCCGCGCATTCCGCTGACCCTGAAGGAACGCGCCGTGTGCGTGACCGGCTGGGAATCCGGGTTCCGACTTGGCAGCACGATGGAGTTTGCCGGCTACGACGCCAGCCTGAACCGCATTCGTCTGGATGCATTGCGGCGCGGTGCTGCCGAATACCTGATCGAGCCCGAAGGTCCGCAAGTCGTCGAGGAATGGTATGGCTGGCGCCCGATGACCCATGACGACTTGCCCATTCTTGGACGCAGCGCGACACTGCACAATCTGGTCCTGGCCACCGGGCACGGCATGCTTGGCATTACCCTGTCCGCAGTCAGCGGACGCCTGATTGCCGAATGCATCGGCGGAGGCGAAACCTCGCTGGATCCGGCGCCGTTTGCGCCAGCCCGATTCAACCTGTGAGAAGACCCATGACCGCATTGCGCATTTTCCTGTCCTCCATCGCACTTACGTATTGCATCGGTGCTGTTGCGGCGACGCCGGACAAATCGGCCGCGCCCGTCGATTTGCAGTGGGGGGTGAAGATCCCGCTGCGCGACGGCGTTGCACTCAATGCGACGCTGTATCGTCCGCAGAATCAAAAAGCGCCGCTGCCGTGCGTGTTCACGCTCACGCCGTACATCGCGCAGAGCTATCACGATCGTGGCATGTATTTCGCAGCGCACGGTTATGTATTTCTCACCATCGATGTGCGCGGGCGAGGCAATTCGCAAGGTACGTTCACGCCGCTGCTGCAGGAGGCGCGCGACGGCCACGACGTGGTCGAATGGCTGGCCAGGCAGCCGTATTGCAACGGCAAGGTGACGATGTGGGGCGGCTCGTACGCGGGTTACGATCAATGGGCCACGGCCAAGGAGTTTCCACCGCATCTGGCCACCATCGTGCCGGTGGCATCGCCATTCGCGGGCGTGGATTTTCCGCGTCGGAACAACATCGCGTACCCCTATGACATGCAATGGTTGCTGCTTACCGCCGGCCATACCGGACAGGAAAAAATCTTCGGCGACGATGCATTCTGGATATCCCGCTTCAAGCAGTTGTACGTGGGGCATCTGGCATTTCGCACGCTGGACACCCTGGTCGGCGATCCGTCGCCAATCTTCCAGACCTGGGTGGCGCATCCGGCGGTGGATGCGTATTGGGACAGCTACAACCCGACGCCGGCGCAATTCGCCAAAATCGATCTGCCGATCCTCACCATCACCGGTCAGTACGACGGCGATCAACCCGGTGCGCTCACGTTCTATCGCGATCACATGCAGTACGGATCAGCCGCCGCGAAAGCGCGGCATTACCTCATTATCGGACCGTGGGATCACCCCGGTACGCGCACGCCGCAAGCAGAGGTGGGCGGATTGAAATTCGGCAAGGCCAGCCTGCTCGATCTGAACGATCTGCACCGGCAGTGGTACGACTGGACAATGAAATCCGGAGCCAAGCCCGCATTTTTGAAGGATCGCGTCGCGTATTACGTGCTCGGCGAAGGCGCCGAGGATTGGCGCTACGCGGATTCGCTGGACGCGGTCACGGCCGAATCGCGGCCGCTGTACCTGCAATCGCGCGACGGCCTGGCCAACGACGTCTTCGACGCCGGCACGTTGCAGTCCGGCAAGGCAGACAGCGCCAAGCCCGATCGCTATGTCTACGATCCGCTGGATACGAGTTCGGCGGCCGTGGATTCTCTGGATGTGCCGAACATGCTCACCGATCAGCACTGGATACTGCAGCAAAGCGGGAAATACCTCGTTTACCACACGGCACCGTTCCGGCAGGCAATCGATATTGCCGGATTCTTCAAGTTCTCGGCGTGGATTGCGCTGGATCAGCCGGATACGGATTTTCATGTCGCCGTGTTCGAAATCCAGCCGGATGGCACCAATGTGTTCCTGAGCGACGATCTGCTGCGCGCGCGCTATCGCGACAGTCAGCGCAAGGCGCAGCTGGTGCCGAAGGGGAAAATCCTGCGCTACGACTTCGATCACTTCACCTTCGTCGCGCGCCGCATCCAGGCCGGCAGCCGCCTGCGTCTTGTCATCGCGCCGATGAATTCGCTGCAAAGCGAGAAGAACTACAATTCTGGCGGCGTCGTAGCTGACGAAACCGCCAAAGACGCGCGTACGGTGACGGTGAATCTGTACCACGACGCGCAGCATGACAGTGCGCTATACGTTCCCATCGCTGCCGCGGAGGCAGCGAACAAGCACTGAGGTGGAAACCTATACCCTGCATCGCGGGACTGCGTCGCTGCTGGTTTCGCTGCCGCACGATGGCACGGCGCTTCCAGAGGACATCGCCGCACGCATGACACAAGCCGCGCGGCGCGTGCCGGATACCGACTGGCACGTTGCGCGCCTGTACGCGTTCGCGCGCGAGCTGGGCGCATCGATGATCGTGCCGAAATTCTCGCGCTACGTCGTTGATCTGAATCGCCCACAGGACGACGTATCGCTATATCCGGGCCAAAACACCACCGGCTTGTGTCCGGTAAAACAGTTCACCGGTGAAACGGTTTATCTGCCAGGGCAGGAACCGACGCCGGGCGAAATCAGCGCGCGTGTCGAACGCTACTGGCGTCCGTATCACGACGCACTCGCCGCCGAAATTGCACGCATCAAGGCCGCCCATGGGAGCATGGTCTTGTGGGAAGGCCATTCGATCCGCAGCGTCGTGCCATTCCTGTTCGACGGACGTCTGCCGGATTTCAATCTTGGCACCGCCAATGGCACCAGTTGCTCACCGCAATTGCAGCAACGATTGACCAAGGTGCTGCAAGCACAGCGTGAGTATACTTCTATCGTCAACGGCCGCTTCAAGGGTGGCTACATCACGCGCAACTACGGCAATCCGAACGCAGACATCGACGCCGTCCAACTTGAACTGGCGCAGTGCAATTACATGGATGAGGACACGTTCGCCTGGAACACGGCGCGTGCGGGGCCGACGCAGACGTTGATCCGGCAATTGCTGGAAGCAACCGGTTGAGCCGTTACCAAAAGCAGTGGCTTTCCCGCACCGAACCGGTAGACTTCGACGACTATTTTCCGGGAGGTTCGTACATGCGCTGCGTAAATCCGGTTGTGATCTCGGTTTCCACATGGTTGCTGGCGCTCGGCGCAGCGTCGTCCGCGCTAGCCGTCACCGACCCGCTGGCTCCGGTTGGTGTACGCGCGTCGCCGGCCACCGCCCCGATCAAGCCAGTCACGGAAACGCTCTATGGCGTCAAGGTGACAGACAACTACCGCTACATGGAGAAGCTCGACCCGGCGACGCTTGACTGGATGAAGTCCGAGGGCGCTTACACGCGAAACGTGCTGGATGCGATCGCGCCACTGGCGGCGCTGCAGAAGCGGGTCTCCGCATTCACTGGCAGTTTCGGTTTCGTGCAGGGCTACGTGTCCTACGGCGGTCGCGCGTTCTATGAGGAACGTGCACCGGGTGCGGACGATTTCGACCTGATGGTGCGGGATGCCGCCGGCACCCGCAAGCTGGTCGATGTCGATGCCCTGCGCGCGGCGAACACCGGCAAGCCGTATGCGATCAACTGGTTTCTTGCGTCGCTGGATGGCAGCAAGGTCGCGGTCGGTGTGTCCGAGGGTGGTTCAGAAAACGCTTCGATGACCGTCTACGATGCGGCGACCGGCAAAATAATCGCAGGCCCGCTCGATCGCGTGCAGTTTGGGGCGACCGCGTGGAGCAACGATTCGAAGACGGTGTACTACAACCGCCTGGCGAAATTGAAACCAGGAGCGCCAGGAACCGACACCTACAAAAACTCCACACTGTATGGCTGGAACCTCAAGGGCAAACCTTTCGCGGTGCTCGGCAGCAGCGTCGGTCATGGCCCGAAGTTCGCCCCCGAGGAATTTCCCGTACTCGGCATCACCCCCGGTTCTACCGAGGCGCTGGCGCTTTCAATCAATGGTGTGCAGAACGAATGGAAGGCTTGGATAACGCCTGCCGCGGACGTGGCAAATCCGAAGACCGTTTGGAAGCTGTTCGTCGATCGCAGCGACGACGTTACCAGCATGGATGCGCGTGGCGATCAGATCTACCTGCTGTCGCACAAGGATGCGCCGACCTTCAAGGTACTGGAGATGAAGGCCGGAGAACCTCTGTCGGCGGCAAAGACTCTGGTGGCTGCGCAACCCGATCGCGTGATCGAGAAGATTGCCGCTGCTGCAGATGCCTTGTACGTGCTCACGCGCAAGGGCGCGTATTCGCAATTGCTGCGCATCCCGACAGGCAGCGACAAGGCCGAGCAGGTTGCGTTGCCATTCGAGGGCCACATCGGCGAGGCATTTACTGATCCACGCCAGCCGGGCATCACGCTCGACTTGTCGAGTTGGGTGGTGCAACCAACCGCGTTCCGTTATGACTCCTCCACGAAGAAATTCGCCGCCCTGAACATTGGATATCGCGGCGACATGGATCCGGCTGCATTCAAGGTCAGCGATCTCGAAGCGAAAGCGAACGATGGCGTGATGGTGCCGCTGAGCCTGATCCAGCCGAAGGATGCCAAGGGCCCGCAGATCACCCTGATCGAGGCGTATGGTTCCTACGGCATCTCCAATCTTGCGGACTTCAGCACGCGTCGCGCCGCGGCAATGCGCGAAGGCATCACGTATGGCATCTGTCATGTGCGCGGCGGTGGCGAAAACGGTGAGGCCTGGCGCCTCGGTGGCAAGGACGCCAACAAGCACCACACCTGGGAAGACCTGATTGCCTGCGGCGAGGGTCTGATCGCGCGCGGTATCACCACGAAGGCCAAGCTGTTCATCATTGGCGGCTCGGCTGGTGGCATCACCATGGGTCGCGCGATGACCGAACGCCCCGACCTGTTCGCCGGCGTGCTTGATTTGGTGCCGGCGGCCAATACGCTACGCTCGGAGTTCTCGCCGAACGGTCCACCGAACATACCCGAGTTCGGTACAGTGAAAGACGAGCAAGGCTTCAAGAACCTCTACGCGATGGACTCGCTCCAGCACGTGAAGCAAGGCGTCGCGTATCCTGCGGTGATGATTACCACTGGTTTGAACGATCCGCGCGTTTCGCCCTGGGAACCTGCCAAGTTCGCAGCCGCGTTGCAAGCCTCGGGCACTCCCAACCCGGTGCTGTTGCGGATCGACGCCAAGGCTGGCCACGGCATCGGCTCGAACCGGTCACAGACCGATGAGCTGACCACCGACTGGATTGCCTTCATCTTCTGGCGTGCCGGCGAACCCGGTTGGCGACCCGGCAAGAAAGATTGAACTTTGTGCTGGTAGCAATCGCTCGGCGATCTGCCGAGTGATTGCTGTTCCAGGACATTTGTCGGCTGCTTGCCTATATCGCGTGACCGCGTCAACAACGGTTGTTTACTGTAGTCAAACTTCCAGCGACGCCAGATCGCCTTTCGTCTCCAGCCACTCCTTGCGATCCGCGGCGCGCTTCTTCGACAGCAACATGTCCATGAGCGGGCCGGTGCCGTCGTCGGCCTCGATCGTGAGTTGCACGAGTCGGCGCGTATCCGGGTGCATGGTCGATTCGCGCAATTGCGGGGGGTTCATCTCGCCCAGGCCCTTGAAGCGGGTCACGTTCACCGTGCCCTTGGTCTTTTCTCGCGCAATGCGGGTGAGCCTTGCATCGCGCTCGGCTTCGTCCAGGCAATAAAAAACCTGTTTGCCCACATCGACGCGGAACAGGGGTGGCATTGCCACGAACACGTGGCCTTCGCGTACCAGCGCCGGGAAGTGTTTAAGGAACAATGCCGACAACAGCGTGGCGATGTGCAGGCCGTCGGAGTCGGCATCGGCCAGTACGATCACCTTGCCGTAGCGCAGTCCGGAAATATCGTCCTTGCCCGGATCGCAGCCGATCGCCACAGCCAGATCGTGCACTTCCTGCGAGGCGAGCACGCTGCCGGATTCGACTTCCCAGGTGTTCAGGATTTTCCCGCGCAACGGCAGGATCGCCTGAAAATCCTTGTCGCGCGCCTGCTTGGCCGAACCGCCCGCCGAATCGCCCTCGACGAGGAACAATTCCGTGCGCGACAAATCGGTGGAAGCGCAATCGGCCAGTTTGCCGGGCAGGGCAGGGCCTTGCGTAATTTTCTTGCGCACGATCTGCTTTTCCGCCTTCAGGCGCTGCGTCGCACGCTCGATCGCGATCTGCGCGATGCGTTCGCCCAATTCCACGTGCTGGTTCAGGAACAGCGAAAAACCGTCGTGCACGGCATTCTCGACGAAGCCCACGGCATCGCGTGAGGACAGACGTTCCTTGGTCTGGCCAGAAAACTGCGGATCGAGCACCTTCAGCGACAGCACGAAGCACAGCCGATCCCACACGTCTTCCGGCGCCAGTTTCACGCCACGGGGCAGCAAGTTGCGGATATCGCAGAATTCGCGCAGCGCCGAAGTCAGACCTGAACGCAGGCCGTTGACATGGGTGCCGCCCTGTACGGTAGGAATCAGGTTGACGTAGGATTCCTGCGTCAGTTCACCCTCAGGCAACCACGCCAGTGCAAAATCCACTGTGCCGGTGTCGCGTTTGTGGGTGCCGAGGTACAAATCGCTCGGCAGGTAACCGGCTTCACCGAGCATCGAGCGCAGATAGTCGCGCAGGCCGTCCTCGTAATGCCATTCTTCCGTCTCGCCGCTCGCCTCATCCAGCAGGCGCACACTCAGGCCCGCGCACAACACTGCCTTCGCGCGGAGAACATGCTTGAGCTTTGGAATGGAAATCTTTGATGTATCGAAGTATTTATCTTCCGGCCAGAAGCGCAGTGTGGTACCGGTCTGCTTCTTCGGCACGCTGCCAATGACCTTCAATTTGCTTGTGCGATCGCCATGGGCGAAGTCCATGCGCCAGACCTCGCCATCGCGACGAATGGTGACCTCGACCTTGCGCGACAAGGCATTCACCACCGATACGCCCACACCGTGAAGGCCGCCGGAAAACCGGTAGTTCTTGTTCGAGAACTTGCCGCCCGCGTGCAGGCGCGTGAGGATCAGTTCCACGCCCGGGATGCCTTCCTCGGGATGGATGTCCACCGGCATGCCGCGGCCGTCGTCGCTGACCTCGACCGAACCGTCGCTATGCACGATCACTTCGATGCGGCTCGCGTGGCCGGCCAGCGCCTCGTCCACCGAGTTGTCGACGACTTCCTGCACCAGATGATTCGGGCGCGTGGTGTCGGTATACATGCCCTGGCGGCGTTTGACCGGCTCCAGACCGGACAGGACTTCAATATCGGCGGCGTTGTAACGGGAATTCATGCGCGCGAGTACTCTGCAGGGGTGGGCATCCTCGGTGCTTGCGCGGCAAAATTCAAGACACTCGCGCTGATTTTCGTCTGCCGGTAGAATACGCCTTTACCAGCATTGGAATCGTGCTGATGACTCCCCTGATTTTCGTTACCGGTGGCGTGGTGTCCTCTCTCGGCAAGGGCATCGCCTCCGCCTCGCTTGCGGCCATCCTCGAAGCGCGCGGTCTGCGCGTGACGATGATGAAGCTCGACCCGTACATCAATGTCGATCCGGGCACGATGAGTCCGTTCCAGCATGGCGAGGTGTACGTCACCGACGACGGCGCCGAAACGGATCTGGACCTGGGTCACTACGAGCGCTTCGTACGCACGCGCCTGACCGGCAAGAATTCGATCACCACCGGCAAAATCTACGAGGCGGTGATCCGCAAGGAGCGCCGCGGCGATTACCTGGGCGCGACCGTGCAGGTGATCCCGCACATCACCGACGAGATCAAGCGCTGCATCGACGAAGCCACGCGCGGCTACGATGTTGCCCTGGTCGAAATCGGCGGCACGGTTGGCGACATCGAATCGCAGCCGTTCCTCGAGGCGATCCGCCAAATCCGCATCGAGCAGGGCGCCGATCGCTGTCTGTTCATGCACCTGACCCTTGTGCCGTACATCAAGGCCGCCGGCGAGATCAAGACCAAGCCGACCCAGCATTCGGTCAAGGAATTGCGTGCGCTCGGCATCCAGGCTGACGTGCTGCTGGCCCGTTGCGAGCAACCGCTGCCGCAGGCGGACCGGCGCAAGATTGCGCTGTTCACGAATGTGCCGGAGCCGGCGGTGATCAGCGCGGTGGACGTGGATACGATCTACAAACTGCCGTTGTGGCTGCACGCGCAGGGCTTGGACGACATCGTCGTCGCGCACCTGAAACTCGATGCGAAACCGGCAAGTCTGGGCGAGTGGGAGCGCACCGTCGAAGCGGTGGAGCACCCGAAAGACGAAGTCACCATCGCCATCATCGGCAAGTACGTCGAACACAAGGATGCCTACAAGTCGCTGGGCGAGGCGCTACGTCACGGCGGCCTGAAACAGGCCACGCGCGTGAATTTGCGCTGGTTGGAATCGGAGGATCTGGAGGCGCGCGGCACTGACGCGCTTGCCGATGTCGATGGCATTCTCGTGCCGGGCGGGTTCGGCAAGCGCGGTTTCGAGGGCAAGGTCGCGGCAGCGAAGTTCGCGCGCGAGAATCGCATTCCCTACTTTGGCATCTGCTACGGCATGCATGCGGCCGTGGTCGATTTCGCGCGCAGCATCGCTGGCCTGCCGGGTGCCAGTTCCAGCGAAAACGACAAGCACTGTGCCGATCCGGTCATTGCGTTGATCACCGAATGGACCACGGGTACTGGCGATGTCGAGACGCGCGACGAGGCTTCCGACAAGGGCGGTACCATGCGTCTGGGCGCGCAGGAATGCCGGCTCAAGACCGGTTCAATCTCACGTGCGTTGTACGGTCAGGACGTTATCCGCGAGCGCCATCGCCACCGCTACGAATTCAACAATCGCTACCGGCAGAAGTTCGAGGATCTTGGCCTGGTCATCGCCGGCAAGTCGATGGACGACCTGCTGGTCGAAATCGTGGAGTTTCCCGAGCAGCAACATCCCTGGTTCGTGGCTTGCCAGTTCCACCCGGAATTCACCTCGACCCCGCGTGATGGCCATCCGCTGTTCATCGGCTTTGTGCGTGCGGCACGCGAGCACAAGGTCATGCGCACCGCACCGCGTCTGGCGCAGGCAGCGACGGCATGAAACTGTGCGATCGAAATCGGCGACAGCCAATTGATGGTGAGACATGGACGTCGAACGGGCGCAGCGCAGGGAGAGCTCTATGAAACTATGTGGCTTTACTGTCGGCCTCGACCAGCCGCTGTTCCTGATCGCCGGCCCCTGCGTGATCGAATCGGCACAGTTGCAGATCGACACCGCCGGCACGCTCAAGGAAATCACCGGCAAGCTCGGCATTCCCTTTATCTTCAAGTCGAGCTTCGACAAGGCCAATCGCACCTCGGCCACGAGTTTTCGCGGCCCGGGGATCGAAGAGGGTTTGCGTATCCTCGGCGAAGTGAAAAAGCAGATCGGCGTGCCGGTGCTCACCGACGTGCACGAATACACCCCACTTGATGAAGTGGCCGCTGTCGTGGATGTGTTGCAGACGCCGGCCTTCCTGTGCCGGCAAACCGATTTCATCCAGAACGTGGCCCGCGCCGGCAAGCCGGTCAACATCAAGAAGGGTCAGTTCCTGTCGCCGTGGGAAATGAAGCACGTCGCCGCGAAAGCGAAGGCAGCCGGCAACGAGCAGATCATGGTTTGCGAGCGCGGCGCGAGTTTCGGCTACAACAACCTGGTCTCGGACATGCGCAGTCTCGCCGTGATGCGTGACACCGGTTGTCCGGTGGTGTTCGACGCCACCCACTCGGTGCAATTGCCCGGCGGCGCGGACGGCAAATCCGGCGGCCAGCGCGAGTTCGTGCCGGTGCTGGCGCGCGCGGCGGTCGCGGTCGGCATCGCCGGCATCTTCATGGAAACGCATCCGGATCCGGACAAGGCGCTATCCGACGGCCCGAATGCGTGGCCGCTGGGGAAGATGGCGGCGCTGTTGGAAACGTTGCTTGTGCTGGATCGCGCAACAAAACGCGGTGGATTGCTCGAATCTACATTCTGATCGGTTGCTTGCCCATGACTACGATTACCGCCATCCACGCCCGCGAAATCCTCGATTCGCGCGGCAATCCAACTTTGGAAGCAGAAGTCACTCTCGCCGACGGCTCGTTTGGTCGCGCTGCAGTGCCGAGCGGTGCTTCGACTGGTTCGCGTGAAGCAGTGGAATTACGCGATGGCGACAAATCGCGCTATTCGGGCAAAGGCGTGCGCAACGCGGTGGCCAACGTCAATGGCGAAATCGCCAGGGCGCTGGCCGGTTTCGATGCGGCCGATCAGGCCGGACTGGATGCGAAGCTGATCGCGCTCGACGGCACGCCGAACAAAAATCGGCTCGGCGCGAATGCGCTGCTCGGTATTTCGCTGGCAAACGCGCACGCGATGGCGGCATCGAAAAAAATCCCGTTGTGGAAATATCTCGCCGGCCCGCGCACGCCGTCGCTGCCCGTGCCGCAGATGAATATCGTCAACGGCGGCGCCCACGCCGACAACAACATCGACATGCAGGAATTCATGATACTGCCGGTCGGTTTGCCAAGTTTTTCTGAAAGCCTGCGCGCCGGTGTGGAGATTTTCCACAGCTTGAAATCTGTGTTGAAGAAGCGCGGCCTTGGCACCACGATTGGCGACGAAGGCGGCTTCGCGCCGAATCTGAAAACCAACGAGCAGGCCATCGAAACCATCCTTGAGGCGATTGCGATTACCGGCTACAAGGCCGGCAAGGACGTTTATCTTGGCCTGGATGCGGCCAGTTCCGAGTTTTACGAGAACGGTGTCTACGATCTGGCTGGCGAAGGCAAGAAGCTGTCATCCGCGCAGTTGATTGAATTCTATGCAGGCTGGTGCGCCAAGTATCCGATCATCAGCATTGAAGACGGCGTCGCCGAGCAGGATCGCGACGGCTGGAAGGCGCTGACCGCGAAATTGGGTAAACGTATACAGTTGGTCGGCGATGACAACTTCGTCACCAACCCGGCGATCTTTCGCGCCGGCATTGCTGATGGCATCGCCAATGCCATTCTGGTCAAGGTCAACCAGATTGGCACCCTGAGCGAAACCCTGGAAACCATCGCGATGGCCGACAAGGCCAATTACGCGGCGGTGATTTCGCACCGCTCCGGCGAAACCGAGGATACGACCATCGCCGACATTGCCGTGGCAACCTCGGCGACGCAGATCAAGACCGGATCACTGTGCCGTTCCGATCGCGTGGCCAAGTACAACCAGTTGCTGCGTATTGAACAGGCCCTGGGCAATGCTGCGCAGTACGCCGGCCGCGCCGCGTTTGCGAACGTGCCGGGACTGGTCGCCTGAGCGCTCGCGTGTGCTGCGCTATATCGCCCTGATCCTGCTGATGCTGCTGATCGCGTTGCAGGTCAAACTCTGGACCGGCGAAGGCGGGATGCGTGATGTCTGGCGCCTGCAACATCGTCTCTTCGAGCAGAAACAGGAAAACGCGAAGCTCAAGCAGCGCAACGAAGCGCTATCGGCGGAAGTGCAGGATCTCAAATCCGGTAAGGATGTGATCGAGGAACGCGCGCGCTCGGAACTTGGCTTGATCAAGCCCGGCGAGGTGTTCTATCAGGTCGTCGAACCCGCGCCGGGCACGAAGAAATCCGCCGATGGCAACCACTGATGCCGTCCTTTGGTGTGTGGTACCTGCGGCCGGGCGCGGCGTGCGCGTTGGCCGCGAGGTGCCCAAACAATATCTGCCGATCGCCGGCAAACCCATGCTGCTGCATACCCTCGAACGTCTTGGCGCACATCCGCGCATCGCCGGTTTGATGGTGGTGCTGGCCGATGGCGATGCGCATTGGCCGCGCATCGAGCAATGCGCAGGGAAACCGCTGGCGACCACAATCGGCGGCGCGGAGCGGTCCGATTCCGTGCTGGCCGGGCTTATCGCGTTGCGCGATCGCGTGGCCGACGACGAATTCGTCCTCGTGCATGATGCAGCGCGGCCCTGCGTGCGTGTTGAGGATATTTCCCGATTGCTCGACACGGGCATTCCCGCCAATGGTGCACTGCTCGCGGTGCCACTGCGCGATACGCTCAAGTGCGCGGATGAACACAACCGCGTGGCCGCCACCGAACCGCGCCAGGCGCGCTGGCGAGCGCTGACGCCGCAATTGTTTCGTTACGGCGAGCTTGTAGCGGCACTGCAATCTGCGCGTGGGGCGGGCGTGGACGTGACCGATGAGGCGATGGCGATGGAACGCATGGGACACCGGCCGTTGCTGATCGAAGGCGCCGAGAGCAATATCAAGGTGACAGCGCCAACGGATTTCGCGCTGGCGGAATATCTATTGGCGAGGACGGCTTGATGCGCATCGGTCAGGGTTTTGACGTACATGCATTTGGCGACGGCGATCACGTCTTGTTGGGCGGTGTTCGCATCGCACACACACAGGGCGTGCAGGCGCATTCGGACGGCGACGTGGTCATCCATGCGCTGTGCGACGCGATACT
>JBOHYL010000034.1:0-8878 GCA_050737915.1 Rudaea sp. | reverse complement strand
TCCGCGCTTGGCCGCGCCATCGCTCGCCGGACGCCCGTAATTCACCGGTTTTCATCGTCGGCTTCCCGCGCTCGGGCACCACCTTGCTCGAACAGATGCTGGACGCCCACCCCGGCCTGCAATCGATGGACGAAAACCCGTTCTTCGAGCGCCTGGCCATGAAGTTGCGCTCGCACGACGAACGCATCCTCGATGATCTTGCCGTGCTGCGCCAATACGATTGCGACGAACTGCGCAAACGCTACCAGATTTTGGTCGCGGAAAAAGTGCAGCGCCGCTGGAACACTCAGCTGGTGGACAAGAATCCACTGAACATGCTGTGGCTGCCGTTCATTTACCGTTTGTTCCCGCAGGCGAAAATCATTGTCTGTGTTCGCCATCCGTGCGATGTGCTGCTGTCGTGCTATACGCAGAACTTCCGTTCGGTCATTCTCGCCGCGGCCTGCACAAGTTTGGAACGCCTTGCCGCCGCGTATGTGGAAACGATGCGCTGCTGGCTGCACAACGTGGAGATATTCCAGCCCAACGTGCTGGTATCGCGTTACGAGGACCTGGTCGCCAAGGTTGAACCGAACGCCAGACGCATCGCCGATTTCCTGGAATTGGAGGATGCCGCGCCGATGCTCGGCTTCGACCAACGCGCGCGCGAGAAAGGCTATATCGCCACGCCCAGTTACAGCCAGGTCATTGAACCCATCAACGCCAAGGGCCTGAACCGCTGGCAGCGTTACCGCGAATATTTCGAGCCGGTATTGCCGATACTGCAACCCATGCTCGATCACTGGGGCTATTCGGTCGATCCGGCGTAGGCGCAATCACTGCGCGGCGAACTTTTCCAGTTCCGGCAGGAACGGCACGTAGTTGCGCCAGCGCTCCACCGAGCGCGTATACACCGGTTGGCGCGCCTGCCACAAGCTCGCGGTGCCGATCGATTCCGCGGTTGCATTTGTCTGCGCGGTTGCTGCATCTGGCAAGCCAAGCCAGGCTGCGAGTTGCGCGATCTGTTGCTCCGGATCGGGCGCCAGTTCCTCGTAGCGCAACTCGCGGATCGCTGCCGGGTAGTGCTTGCGCCAATGCGCCATCAAGCGCTGCTCATCGCGCATCACCAGCGCGATATTGGCGAAATCGAAGGCGTAGCCTTGCACGTCCTCGAGAAAGGATTGCGTCCACAGCGACAGCGCGGTGTCGCGCGCGTTGCGTTGACAATGCACGATGCGAGCGTTCGGCCATAGCGCCATGATCAAATCGACGTAACGGACATTCAGCGGCTGCTTGTCGATGAACCACTGCGCGTCGCCGGAATCGTCCTGGCACAACTGCGCGGCATAAGTCGTGGCGCAGCGTTCCAGCGCGGCGCGTGGCGGATTGCCTGCCAGCGCCGGCGATTGCGCAAGCCTGGCCAGCCATGGCAGCTCGCCGCGGTTGCGCAGGAGCGGATGGCGTGCCAGCAGCTCAGCCGCGAGCGTGGTGCCCGAACGCGGCATGCCGACAATGAATACCGGCGTAAATTCCGCTGGCGGCAGGCGTTGCGCAAAGGGTTTGACAGCCAGACGCGATTCGATGGCGCGGCGCCAGTTCTTGCGCGACCACGCCGTCAACCCATGGGCCAGCGCATTGGCCTGGCGGAAATATCCGGTGGCCTGCGCATAATCGCCAACATCGTCATGCGCCTTGCCGAGCGCGAACAGCAGGGTCGAGCGCGCCTTGTCGCTCAGATCCGTCCGCCGCAGGTATGCGCGAAAGCGCGCAAAATCCGCATGCGTGGCGTCGGAGTAGCGTTGCACACTGGACAGTCCATGCGGCACATGCCATTCGCAGGCGCGCGTGTCTTGCTCGAGCGCATACAAGTAATGTTCACGCGCCTGAGCGAATTCGCCGAGTTGCACTTCGAGCATGCCAGCGTAAGCGTGCAGCCGAGTGTCTGCCGGATAAGCAGCGAGTGCAGTTTCGGCGATCCCTGCAGCCGCGCGCTTGCGGCCAGCCTCGTCGAGCAGCTCGATTGCACGGATCGCCAGCTCGGCATCGATGCTGGCGTGCGAAAAACTCGTCTCCAGCACCTTCCCAGCCATCGCGCCGCGGCCGCTTTCGATCAGCATTTCAGCGAGAGTGAACGCGGCGGCCATATCGTCCGGCGCCTGCTCCAGCACTTCGCGCAACAACGTTTCGGCTTGCGTCTCGCGCTGCGTTTGTCGGTAGATGCCGGCCAGCGCGCGGCGAAGTTCCTGCGAATGCGGATACTCGGTCAGGCCAGCACCGGCGAGGCGCTCGGCACCCGCCCAATCGGCGCGCAATCCGGCGGCGCGCACCGCAGCGAGTGCTTGTGTCTCAACCGGCATGCTCGGCGTCTCCGGTGGCGGGCAATTGCAGCGCGCGGCGCAAAGGATCGAGCAGTGTGCCGTAATCGACGACGCGCGCGGTATCGGCGCGTAGCGGTTGGCGCACTTGCGCTGCACTCGGCGAGCGCACCTCACGCGCGGTTTCGTGAAAGTGCAAACAGGCATCCTCGAACGGCAGTGAGCAGAATTCCAAAAGCATGCGAATTCGATCCTCCGAATGCGCGATCAATTGCTCGTATTCGTGGGTCATGACGTGTTCCGGATGCAGTGCGCTCGCATGTCGCGCCGTGCGGTCGAATGCATGCCAGTAGCCGGCCAGATCGACGAACGTGCGCGTCCAGTCGTTGCCGGCGAAATGCTGGCGGTAGCAGGAAAAGCAGGTTTCCAGCCGGTCGCGCCGGCACACCACAATGCGCGCCGCCGGCAACATCGCGCGGATCGCGCCAATCTGCAGCCAGTTGTTCGGCATCTTGTCGACGAAACGCGGCTTGCGCTGACGCCAATGCGCGGCGCGTTCCAGATAGCGGTTTCCCAAGCGCGTCCAATCCGCTGGTGCCAAGGTCGATACCCAGCGTGGAAAAGGCGCGCCCTGCCGCTGCGATTCCTCATTGAGAGTCAGGCCCAGATCGGGTAATTCACCGGCACCCTCGACCAGCGAATGCGAGGCCAGAATCTGTTCGACCAGCGTCGTTCCGGAACGCGGCAAACCAACCACGAAGATCACTTCGCGACCCAGCGTCGGGTCTACGGCTTCCACAGGCGGCGGTGTGAATGCAGCTTCCAGAGCGGCGAGCTGCGTCGCGAACGCTGCGGCGTCCCATCTCCTGCGCTGCCGCGCGATGGCATTGGCGCGCTCGAGTGCGACCAGCGATTGCGCATATTGCCGTTGATCGTCCAGCGCTCGCGCCAGCGCGAAACCGATGGCGATGCGATCGTCGTCGCTGGCGCGTGGATCAGAACCGGCGGCGCGCAACGCATCCAAATCGGTCGCGCTCAAGCGCAGCGTCTTGATGTTGGCCAGTCCCCACCACGCCATGCCGGCACAGGGGTTTACGGCGAGCACCTTGCGGTATTCGGCGGCGGCTTCGTCGATGTGCCCGCTCACCTTGAGCGCATCGGCCAGTTGCGCGCGCGCGGCCGCATGCTGCGGATCCAGCCGCACTGCCCGACGCAAGGCGTCGGCAGCATCGACATAGCGCACGCAACGCGTGAACACGATGCCGAGGTTGTACCAGGCTGCGGCAAGTCCCGGCTGCAATTCACAAGCGCGGCGCAACGCAGCGATCGCTGCGTCGAACTCGCCGGCATCGGCGAGCACGCTGCCCAACGTGTTGTGATACAGCGCATCGTCCGGCCGCTGCGCCAGTGCGCGTCGCATCGCCCGTGCCGCTTCCGCGTGCTGGCCACGCAGGCTCAGGATTCCCGCTTCCAGGCGCAAGGCTTCGGGATGATCCGGGTGGCTGGCGAGCGCGCCGGCCAGCGCGCGTGCGGCTTCATCGGCACGGCCGGCATCCAGGGCCTGTGCAGTGGCGACGATCCATTGGGCTGCGGCCGGAGATAGCCCGTGCAGGCGCGAGTGCGTACTCATGGCGCAATCATCGCATGCGCTGCGGTTGCGATGCGACTGGATTACCGGCGCGCAGCACGGTGGGTTTTTATATTCCTGCTGCGATACCGGCTGGCGAGGTACTGCGCATACAGATGCACCACGGGGCACATACGCCGATAATGCCCGCATGTCCGACCCCACATTGCCAGTGGATACTCTGCTCGACTCGTTCATCGCACAAGCCGCGGGTGACGGTGTCGCCATCGCCATACGCGCATTAAACTTGCGCCTTGTTGCGGCCAATACCGATACCGTCGAACTGTCGCAGCAGGTCATTGGCGGCTTGCTCAGGCGCGGCCAAGCGGTTGCCGCCGTGGCCGTCGCTGATGCCGCCATCGCGCGTTCCCCGCAAGCGCTCGACTTGCGCTACTGGCGAGGCAACGCGTTACGCCTGAGCGCGCAACCGGTCGCTGCCGAAAGTGCATTGCGCGTTGTGCTTGAACAGGCGCCCGAGCACCGAGATGCGGCGTTATCGCTGGCGCACCTGTTGCGCGAGCAAGGCCGCATGTTGGCCGCAGGCGAGGTACTGGTTGCGTCGTTGCACGCACGCAACAGCGATGTCGAAGAAATCCGCTCAGCACTCGTCTTTCTGCGCGAGTGCGGCAACTACTCTCAAGCGCACGCTTTGGCCCAGCAAGCCTTGCAGCGTTGGCCAAACAATGCCGGAATTGCCGCGCTGGCGGGCGAATTCGCGCTTGCGATCGGCGCATTCGAAAGTGCCCGCGACTGCCTGCGTACAGCGCTGACGGAAGACCCCGGCAACAGCGCGAGCTGGTTGCGGCTCGGCTATTGCCAACGTTACCTGCGGCGCGACGATCCCGATCTGCGACGCATAGAAAACGCCTGGCACAACCCGATGCTGAGTGAGCAGGCGCGCACATGCGCCGGCTTTGCTCTCGGCAAGGCGCTGGACGATCTGGCCGACTGCGCAGGTGCGGTGAATGTGCTGCGACAGGCCAATGCAATGGCAGCTGTGCAGGCGAACTGGAGCGTCCAAGACTGGCGGCGTTTCGTCAAAATGCGACTGAAGTCGGCAACGCTGCCCAGCGTTGCGGCATGTGAGGATTTTACACCGGTCTTCATCGTCGGCCTGCCGCGCACAGGCACCACCCTGCTTGCAACCTTGCTCGGGCGCAGCGAGTACGTGCGCGAGCGTGGCGAGCTGAACTGGATCGACGGCATGTATCGCATGCTCGATGCGCAGGACCGGCTGGGCGATCCGGCCGCGCTGGAGAAGGTAGCCCAACTGGTAGCCGCGCAGATGCGTCGTGACGATACGCCGGCACGATTCTACATCGACAAGAATCCATTGAATTTTCGGTATCTGGATCTCATCGCCGCATTGTTTCCGCAAGCGAAAATCATCCATTGCACGCGCGAGCTTCGCGATGCGGCGCTGTCGTTATGGATGCAGCATTTCGCTCACGCGGATCTGGGCTTCGCCTACGATTTCTCGGCCATCTCCGAGTTCGCACATGGCTACCGGCAGTTATTCGCACATTGGCGCAAGGCGCTGAACCTGCCGATCTTCGAACTGGATTATTCAGCGCTGACATCCGACACGGAAGCGACCACGCAAAAACTCGCTGAATTTCTGGGCTTGGGAGTGTTGCCGGCTGGAACTCTCACAGGCACTCCGGCACAAGCCATCGCCACCGCCAGTGTCTGGCAGGCCCGCCAACCGGTGCATGCACGCTCGATCGGGCGTTGGCGCGCCTATGTGCCGTATCTGCCGGAACTCAGTTCGCGGTTCCCGGAGTGACGCACATCCATGCACCGTTACTGTTTGCGCAACTGGATATCGCCGCTGAAGGATTGCACCTGAATCCGCGCGTCGCCATTGCCCACGGTCGCATTCATGCTGCTGCCCGGGCCGTGTCCGGCTTCCTGCACCTTGCCGAAGTCGCTGGCGATGTCGCCGCTGAAGGATGAGGCGTCGATGCGCGCGGACAACACCGCCGGCAAGTGCAGACGGATACCGCCGCTCATGGATTCCAGGTGCAGGCGCGCGTTCGCCACGGGATTGACGCGGACGTCGGCGTCGCCGGAGACGGTACCAGTGTCCAGATCGCGCACCGAACCGCACGCGCAGCGGATATTGCCGGATACCGTTTCCAGCTTGATGCGCCCGGCCAGACCGGTCGCCTGGATGTCGCCACTGACAGTTTGCACATGCGCGCGCGCGGCGGTCGCGTCGAGGCCGGTCGCGGCGATCTTCACGTCGCCACTAACGCTGTCGATATCCAGATCGGGCGCGGTGCTGGCAATATCCAGCGTGCCGCTGACACTGCCGGCCTGCAATGATTTTCCCGCCATGCCGCCTACGCTGGCATCGGCACTGACCACGTGCAGTTCAAGAACCGCCCCACGCGGAACGTGCAGGATCAGATGGCTGTCGCGCGCAGGGCCTTCGCTGCCGAACCAGCCGGAACGCTCGCTCTTGACACGCAGGTCGAGCTTGTCGCTGCCAGCGGCGATTACCAGCGTCGAGCCGGCACCGAGGCTGCCATCCAGTTTCGCCTGCGGGCGATCCCACCCGGTCACTTCGACCTTGCCGCGCACGTTATCGATGCGGATGCGGACATCCGCGGCCACGTCCCAAGTCGAGTCCAATGGTTTCGCTGCGTCACCCGCAACGATGTTGCCATTCGTCGGGGCTGGCGCAGCGGCACGCACCGAACCGGCGGCAGCGAACAATGCGCACATTGCAACAATGTGGATAATTTTTGTGTTCATGACATCGCCTTTGTTGTCGTTCAGCCTGCGAACGCGGATTGCCGCAGCAGCCGCATACGCTGGTCATTGGTGCGGTTGAGCAGGCCGACCAGAAACACGGCCCGCGGATCGCTCTCCATCGCCTGCTGCAATTTCACAGTCGCCTCGTCCAGATCGTGCGCAGCGGCGGCCAGTGCCGGATCGGCCGGCATCGCCCACGCCAGCGGCGCTGACGCGGCGGGAAGCGGTGTCGGGGCAGCCGCCACAACCACGGCGGATGGAGCGGGCGTTGGCTGCGCGCGCCAGACGAAAGCACCCGCCGCCACGGCCGCGGCCAACGCCGCCGCCAGACCCAATCCCGCCCGCCAGCGACGTGCGAAACGCGGCGCGATGCGTGCGGCGATTGGCGGCCACAGATCGTGCGCCGGCTCGACGTCGCCGCCGAGTTTGCCCAATCCGTTGCGCCATGCGAATTCGTCGTTCATGTCGAGTCTCCGAGCCTGCGCCGCAACAGGCCGCGTGCGCGATGCAATTGCGCTTTCGAGGAACCCACCGCCATACCCAGTTCCGCAGCGATTTCCTCGTGCTTGAATCCTTCCACATCGTGCAACACCAGCACGGCGCGTGCGCGCGGCGGCAGTGCGGCCACGGCGCGTTCCAGCTCGCCGCGTTCGGCCGCGCAGAACGGCACCTGCGCGCCCGCAGCAGCCTGCAACTCGTCGGCGCCCATGGCGTCTTCCTCACGCGGCACGCGCAAATCCATCAACGCCGTGTTCACGCCCAACCGGTGCAACCAGGTCGAGAACGCGCTCTCGAAGCGAAAGCCGGCCAGTTTCTGCCACGCGCGCACAAAAGCTTCCTGGGTCAGCTCCTCGGCGCGTGCGCGATCCATGCCGACCAGGCGCAGGATCGTGCCGTGCACGCGGCCGACATGATCGCGATACAACCGCTCGAACGCCGCAACATCACCGGCAACCGCACGCCGCACCAGGGCCGAACTATCGGCTACTGGCAGCGCCTGGGGCGATACTGGATTCATGCTGAGGGCGGCGCCGTCCATTTGCGAGGTTGGATGCGGCACAAAGACAACAGGTTTAAGGGGTGACCATGGTCAGCTCCCTTTCCTACTACCTCAGTGGAGGAGAGGGATTCATCAAGGCGTGCCCGGCGTTTCCGACGCCACTTCATCCTCGGCCAGCAACGCCGCAATGCGCTGCTGCTCGTCCAGCAATTTGCGTGGCATGCGCGCGCCGTAGGACGCCAGGTATTCGCCAATGCTTTCGTATTCCGTGGCCCAGCTTTCGGTATCCACGTGCAACAGCGCTTCGAGTTTGGCGGGCGCGAGCTCAAGTCCATCCAGATTCAGATCCTGCGCGCGCGGCAGATTGCCGATCACGGTTTCCAGCGCACCTTCGCTGCCATTGCAGCGGCCAAGTATCCATTCCAGCACACGCATGTTGTCGCCAAAGCCCGGCCACAGAAATTTGCCATCCCCGCCCTTGCGGAACCAGTTGACGTGGAAAATCTTCGGCAGCTTCGCGCCGGGCTTGTCCAGACTCAGCCAGTGCGCGAAATAATCGCCGAAGTTGTAGCCGCAGAACGGCTTCATCGCCATCGAATCGCGGCGCAACACGCCCACCGCACCGGTCGCGGCGGCGGTGGTTTCCGAACCCATCGAGGCGCCGACCAGCACACCGTGCGTCCAGTCGCGCGCCTCGAACACGAGCGGCACCAGATGCTCGCGGCGTCCGCCGAACACGATCGCGCTGATTGGCACACCGTGTGCGGCCTCGGCCTGTGGCGACCAGCTCGGGCACTGGCGCGCCGACACGGTAAAACGCGAATTCGGATGCGCCGCCGGCCCGTTCGCCGGCAGGTAATCGCGGCCCTGCCAGTCCTTGACCGGCACGCCGTCGGGCAGGCCTTCCCACCACGGATCGCTGTCCGCGGTCACGGCCACGTTGGTGAAGATCGCATCGTGATTGAGCATCGCCAGCGCATTCGGATTGGTCTTTTCGCTGGTGCCTGGCGCAACGCCGAAATAGCCGGCTTCCGGATTGATCGCCCACAGACGCCCGTCCGCGCCGGGCGTCATCCAGCAGATATCGTCGCCGACCGTCCACACTTTCCAGCCGGCCTTGCGATAGCTGTCCGGTGGAATCAGCATCGCCAGGTTGGTCTTGCCGCACGCCGACTTAAACTCCGCGGCGATGTATTG
>JBOHYL010000033.1:0-26937 GCA_050737915.1 Rudaea sp. | reverse complement strand
TTCTCAACTTGCAAAACTACTTCTTTTTGGGGCTGATCATCATGGTCATCTGCCGCCCTTCCATGCGCGGGAACTGGTCGACGACACCGATTTCCGTGATGTCGTTCTGGATGCGATGGGCCAGCTCCATCCCCAGTTCCTGATGCCGCATTTCGCGGCCGCGGAAACGGATGTTGACCTTGACCTTGTCGCCTTCGTCCAGGAACCGCTGCATGTTGCGCAGCTTGATGTTGTAGTCGCCGATGTCCGTGGTCGGGCGGAACTTCAGTTCCTTGATTTCGACCTGCTTGGACTTCTTGCGCGCCGCGTTGGCCTTTTTCTGCTGCTCGAACTTGAACTTGCCGAAATCCATGATCCGGCAAACGGGCGGCTCGGCGGTCGGCTGGATTTCGACCAGATCCAGGCCCGCTTCCTCGGCCATCGCCAATGCCTCGTCGCGTTCGAGGACCCCAACCTGTTCGCCATCGGCGCCGATGACCCGCACACGCGGGACCCGGATGTCTTGATTGCGCCGATTGCCTTTGTTTTCGGTAGCGATACCGTCTTCTCCTGCTCAAGTTCGCCAGCGATGCCTGGCGTGCATTCCGTCACTGCGGGCCGGACTCGGTCTGCAAGCGCTCCATGAAGGCCGACAGCGGCATGCTGCCAAGGTCTTCCCCGGAGCGCGTACGCACGGAAATGGCGCCCTTCTCCTTCTCGCGATCACCGATCACGAGGAGCCAAGGCACCTTTTGCAACGTATGCTCGCGGATTTTATAGCCGATTTTCTCGTTACGCAAATCGGCCACCGCCCGGAAGCCGGTTTCGTTCAGGCGCTTGGCCACTTCCGCAGCATAGTCGGCCTGTGCGCCGGTGATATTCAGCACCACCACCTGGACCGGCGCCAGCCAGGTCGGGAAGTTGCCGGCGTGGTGTTCGATCAGGATGCCGATGAACCTTTCCATCGAGCCCACGATGGCCCGGTGCAGCATCACAGGCACATGGCGCTGGGAATCCTCGCCCACGTATTCGGCGCCCAGCCGGCCCGGCATCGAGAAATCGACCTGCATGGTGCCGAGCTGCCAGTCGCGGCCGATGGCGTCGCGCAGGTGGTATTCGATCTTGGGGCCGTAGAACGCGCCTTCGTCCGGCAATTCCGTCCATTCCGCCCCAGCCTTGCGCAGCGCCGAGCGCAGCGCCTCCTCGGACTTGTCCCAGATCGCGTCGTCGCCGATGCGCGCATCGGGACGCAGTGCCAGCATCAATTCCACGTCCTTGAAGCCGAAATCCTCGTACACCTTCAGAGCCTGCCGATGGAACTCCACCACTTCGGATTCGATCTGGTCTTCGGTACAGAAGATGTGGCCGTCGTCCTGGGTGAAGTTGCGCACGCGCAGCAGGCCGTGCAGCGCGCCAGAAGGTTCGTTGCGCGTGCAGCCGCCGAATTCGCCGATGCGGATAGGCAGGTCGCGATAGCTGTGCAGGCCCTGCTTGAAAATCTGAACGTGGCCGGGGCAATTCATCGGTTTCACCGCGTAGGTGCGCTTCTCCGACTCGGTGAAGAACATGTTGTCCTTGTAGTTGTCCCAGTGGCCCGATTTCTTCCACAGCGACACATCGAGGATCGACGGACAACGCACTTCGTCGTAACTGGAATCGCGATAAACCTTGCGCATGTACTGCTCGACCTGCTGCCACAGCGTCCAGCCCTTGGGATGCCAGAACGCCATGCCGGGCGCTTCTTCCTGCATGTGGAACAGGTCGAGCTGCTTGCCGAGCTTGCGGTGGTCGCGTTTTTCGGCTTCCTCGACGCGCGTGAGATACGCCTTGAGATCCTTGTCGTTGAGCCATGCCGTGCCGTAGATGCGACTCAACATCGCGTTGTCGGAATTGCCGCGCCAGTAGGCGCCGGCGGTCTTCATCAGCTTGAATGCCTTCAGCCGTCCGGTATCCGGCACGTGCGGGCCGCGGCACAGGTCGGTGAACTCGCCCTGCGAGTACAACGACAGTTCCTCGTTGGCGGGAATCGATTCGATGATCTCGGCCTTGTAGGCCTCACCGATGCCACGAAAGAAGTTCACCGCGTCATCGCGCGACTTCACGCTGCGCGACAGCGGCAGCGATTCCTTGGCGATCTTCTGCATCTCGACCTCGATTGCGGGCAGATCCTCGGGCTTGAACGGCTCGCCCTTGGGCGCGAAGTCGTAAAAGAAGCCGTCTTCGATCACCGGCCCGATCGTCACCTGGGTGCCGGGATAAAGACGCTGCACCGCCTGCGCCAGCAGATGCGCGGTCGAGTGGCGGATGACTTCCAACGCTTCGGGCGATTTCTCGGTGACGATTTCGACGCGCGCGTCGTGGTCGACCGTGCGCGAAAGATCCACCAGCTTGCCGTCGACCTTGCCGGCCAGCGCGGCCTTGGCGAGTCCGGCGCCGATGGACGCTGCGATATCGCGGACGCTCGGTGGCGCGTCAAAGGATTTGGTGCTGTTGTCGGGGAGCGTGATCGTGATCATGAGTCAACAACCATGGAATCGGGAAATTACGTCGTCATTCCGCCGAAAGCCGGAACCCAGTGACTCTGAAGCAGGATCCAAGGCACTGGGCCCCGCTTGCGCCGGGGTGACGAAGAATGGGATCAATCGCGCACGCATAAAAAAAGACGCGTGAGGCGTCCTTCAGGAGCCGCGAACGGATCGAATCAAAGGGTCGTAGTCTCCATGTCGCACGCTCGACCGGCAGTTGCCCGCGGGCCACCTTTGCCATTTTCATCTCGAGGATTGCAAACTTAGTGCAGCCCCCGCGCTGCGTCAACGCCGGCGCCACCGGATTTGAGCCAACACAACGATCCCGCTACACTGCGCGGCCCGATCCTCGTATCGGCAAGGCCGTGGCATCCACCACGCCGCCATCCAGTGGGCAGTTAGCTCAGCGGTAGAGCACTACCTTGACATGGTAGGGGTCACAGGTTCGATCCCTGTACTGCCCACCAAATCCCGCTAAGATACCGTGGTCATTTCAGCGGGCCGATTGCGATGCGTATTGCTACCTGTACTCTTTTGGCATTCGCCGGGCTGGTTTGCAGTGCGTCCGTGTTCGCCAATGCCGGCACGACGTCGGCCGGTGTCACCACGACGGACCCGAATGCGCCATCCACCGACGTACAGCAGCAATCGTCTGGATTTGTCGCGGCCAATCAGCAGTTGCAGAACGGCATTGCCATGCCGGGAACGGCAGCAGGTGGCGTACAAGCGGGTGAGTCGGGCGCATCGGCTGCGGGCGATCCGGCAGGATCCTCGACCGACGTCAATGCCGCTGCGGGACACGCGAATGGCGCAGAAAATCCCGCAACTCCAGCCGCTCCGCCGCCACCACCACCGAACTACGAATCGCGGATGCGTCCACTCAATCGCAGCACAAATACCGAGCCTGCTGCGGAACCGCCACCGCCGAGATCCGTATCGACGCCAGCAGCGTCCGCGCCCACCGTCGTCAACAAACCGCCGCGAGTGGTGACCAAACCCGCGCCGGCGCCAACGGCGGCAGAAAAACCCGCGGCCACGCCAACCAGTACTACGGCAACCAATGCCGGCGGCGGCCGTGGCGAGGCACCGGATGGGTACACATTCTGGCTGGGACTGATCGTCGCCGGCGCATTGCTGGCCCTGGCGCTGACGGCATACTTGCGGATTGGCCGCGGCGAAACGCCAAATTAAAACGTGTTCAACGCTTGGATTTGAGCAACGTGCCCGTGCAATTGCGCGCGCCGCAACGGCATGCCCAGATGCGCTTGAGGCGGGCCGACTGGCGCTCTTCCAGACGAATACCGTAATCGTAGGTGAGTTCCTCGCCGCGATGGATACGACGCCGGGTTTCGATGACGACGCGATCGCGACGCGGATCGCCGCTGTCATGTTCGATCACCCAGGCTTGGCAGTTCGGCGCGCAACTGTGGTTGATCCAACGCGCGTCGTTGCCGTCGATGTTGGCGTCGATCAGGTATTTTTCGTTGAGCGTGAACAGAAACGTGTGTCCGCTGTCGGTGTCATCGCCGTAGACCCGATTGGCCTGGGCATGAGTCAGACGGCGACCACGGTATTCGATGACCTCGGTGCGGGCGGGCAGATCGCGGGCGGCGAAGACGCCGTTGCCGTGGATCGGCGAGCGGCGTCGAAGGATTCGTCGTGTCATACGGCAAAGGATGGATTGCGAGTCGACCATTATATCGCAACCGTTCGGCTTGACCTGCCCCGACGATCGGCGGAATCTTGCAGCATCGTTACGGGAGTCGAACCGATGGCAAATAAAATCAATCTGCGCCGTGCCAACGAGCCGCCCAAGCGCGGCGACGGTAAACGGGTATTGGTAGACCGCCTGTGGCCGCGCGGCAAATCCAAGGAAACTCTGAAACTGGATCTGTGGCTGCGCGACATCGCGCCGAGTACCGAACTGCGCCAGTGGTTCGGCCACGATCCGGTAAAATGGCCGCAATTCCGCAAGAAATACTTCGCCGAGCTCGACCGAAACACCGCGGCGCTCGAGCCGCTGCGCGAACTGATCGGCAAGGGTCCGGTCGTGCTGATCTTCAACGCCGCCGACACCGAGCACAACAATGCCGTCGCGCTGCGCGAATACCTGCAACGCTGACACCACCCCGGAGCGGCCGAACATGCGTGGATCACGTCTTTTGTCTGTGCTTGCGTTGTGTGTAATCGCTACAGTCGCGTTGGCCCGTGGCCACGGCCATCGCACCGCTGCCGGCGCGACCGGGCAGTTCGACTATTATCTGATGTCGTTGTCGTGGTCGCCGAGTTACTGCGCGACCCATCCGGGCGACCAGCGCCAATGCCGCCACAAAGGCTACGGTTTCGTCCTGCACGGTTTGTGGCCACAGGGTCGCAACGGATTGGGCCCCGAAAATTGCCGAACCGATGCCATTCCAGACGATGCGGTAATCCAGCGCGCTCTGGCCTTCATGCCGAGCCAGCACCTGATCGAGCACGAGTGGCAGACCCACGGCAGTTGCAGCGGGCTGGATCCGGCCGAGTATTTCGGCCTGGCCGATCGCGCTTTTGCCAGCGTGAAGATTCCGCCGGCGCTGACTACGCCACGCTCGCCGCCGTCGATGACCGCGAACGACGTGCGGCAGGCGTTTCTCCACGCCAATCCAGGGCTAGGCAACAGTATGCTCAGCATCGTGTGTCACGATGGCGACGAGTTGACCGAAGTCCGCGTGTGCCTCAACAAGGGCACGCTGGCAGCGCAAGCATGCACGGGGCCGGTGCGCAATAGTTGCCGCTATGGCAAGCTCCAGATTCCGGCCTTGCGTCAATAGGCAGGCATCCGGGCAATTGGGGAAAACCATGAAACGATTGATTCGTTGGGTTCTGCGCGCGGTAGCCGTTCTGGTTATCCTCGTCGTCGTCGCAATGATCTTCGTATACTGGCGCAGCAACCATCTGCTGGCGCAACGCATCATCGTCGACGAACCTGCGCTGGCCATTCCGACCAACGCGGCGGCCATCGCACAAGGCAAGCGCCTGGCGGCGTTACGCGGCTGCACCGGTTGTCATGGCGCGGATCTGGGCGGGGATGTTCTGATCGATTCTTTTCCGGTGGGAGTGATCGCCGGGCCAAACCTGACGCGCGGCATGGGTGGCGTTGGCGCAAGTTTGACGCCGACACTGATGGAACGGGCGATTCGCCACGGCCTCGGCGCAGAAGGGCGGATGTTGTTGTTCATGCCCTCAACCGACTTTTCCGCCTTGACGGATGCCGATACGGCCGATTTGATTGCGTTTGTGCAATCAGTGCCGCCGGTGGATCGGCAAGTGCCTGCTGTCGCCCCGGGCCCGCTGCTGCGTACTCTGTTCGTGTTCGGCAAGGTGCCGCTTGTCTCCGCACTCCAGATCGATCAGCACGCCGCGCACGTCGCCGCGTTGACGCCAGAACCGAGCGCAGACTATGGCCGTTACCTTGCACAGGCATGCACCGGCTGTCACGGCGAGCATTTCAGCGGTGGTCCGATACCCGGATTGCCGCCTAGCTTCCCGGCGGCGCAGAACATCACGCCGAATCCGGTTGGTGGCCTCGGCAAGTGGACCCAGGCGGATTTCATTGCCGCGATCCGCACCGGCAAACGGCCGGACGGCTCGACAATCAACCCGTTCATGCCGTGGCGGGCGTTTTCAGCGTTGACCGATACCGAGCTGAACGCACTCTGGGCCTATCTGCACACACTGCCGCCACGCCCCAGCGGCACGCGCTAGGAAACCTCTGATTACCCTGCCGCGCAGGTTCAGCAACAGGCCGCGTCATGGTGCGAATGCGCGGCGCTGGCCGCGACGCCGGCCGTCAGGCCCTGTTGCTGGGCATGAAAATGCTCGGCAACGACTTGCGCCACGCACATGCTCACGCGCTTGCCGGTGGGAATGTGCAGGAATTCGTTCGGTCCGTGCGCATTCGACTGCGGGCCGAGCACGCCGGTAATGAGAAATTGCGCGCCGGGGAATTTCTCGCCGAGCATGCCCATGAACGGAATGCTGCCGCCCTCGCCATTGTAGGCCGGCGGTGGGCCGAAGAATTCGCGCGAAGCCTTGTCCACCGCCGCTTCCAGCCACGTCGCCAACGGCGGCGCATTCCAGCCGGACGAGGCTTTCTCTACCGCGAATTCGACCTTGCAGCCATACGGCGGATCGGATTCGAGCAAGCGCTTGACCAGAGCGCCGGCGGTATCGCCGTCGAGCGTTGGCGGCAGGCGTAGCGAGAGTTTGACCGCGGTGAACGGCCGCAGCACGTTGCCGGCGGAATCCAGCGACGGCATGCCGCCGATGCCGGTAATGGACAACGCCGGCCGCCAGGTGCGGTTGAGCACGAGTTCGACCGGATCGGTCGCGATCGGGCGCATTCCATCAACGAATGGAAACTTGGAATACACCGCATCACCGAGCACCTTGGCGGTTTGCTTGGCCTGCTCGACGCGCTGCGCGGGAATGTCCACATATAGTTCCGGCGGCACGATGTTGCCGGTTGCTGCATCTTCCAGCCGTGACAGGATGCCCCGCAGAATGCGGAAGCTGGACGGCACCACGCCGGAGGCATCGCCCGAATGCACGCCCTCTTCCAGCACCTTGACCGTAAGGTTGCCTCCGGACAAGCCACGCAACGAGGTCGTCAGCCAGAGTTGATCGTAGTTGCCGCAACCCGAATCCAGACACACAATCAGCGACGGCTTGCCGATGTGTGTGGCCAGATGATCGACGTAGTACGGCAAATCGTAGCTGCCCGATTCTTCGCAGGCCTCGATCAGCACTACGCAGCGCGCGTGCGGCACACCTTGCTCCTGCAACGCAAGAATCGCGGCGAGCGAACCGAAGATCGCGTAACCGTCGTCGGCGCCGCCACGGCCGTACAGACGATCGCCTTCGATTACCGGCGTCCACGGCCCCAGATGAGCGGCCCAGCCGGTCATTTCCGGCTGCTTGTCCAGGTGACCGTATAAAAGTACACAATCTTCGCTGGCATCGTCGCCGTCGGATGCCGGGATATCGATCCCGCCGCTGCGCCTCGCAGCGGGGATATCAATAAATATCAGTGGCGTCCGTCCCGGCAAGCGCACAATTTCAAGCTGCATGCCCGCGATCGGCTGCGCCTTGGCCCAGGCGGCCAGTTGGGCGACCGCCTTGTCCATGTAGCCGTGTTCGGCCCACTTCGAGTCGAACATCGGCGACTTGTTCGGGATACGGATGTACTCCACGAGTTGCGGAACGATCTGGCTGTCCCACAGGGCGGAAACGCTGTTGCGAATCTTGACGGAATCCATACGACACCCGAAGCTGGCAATCTGCACAGTTTACCTGCCGTATCGTCGCGGCGCATCCTGCTAGACTTCGCGGCGCGGAAATTCACGGATGCCCAGATGATCCTGCCTCAGTATCACGTCGCCGCTTCGCGCATTCCCGGCGCCGGGAAAGGCCTGTTCCTCGATGAAGACGTTGCCGCCGGACGTCTGATCACCGCGCCCGACGACATCCGCAAAGTATACAAATGGAACGAAGTAGAAGCGTTGCCGAACGCGGCGCAACTGCTCGCCGCCACGGTGCGCTGGTTCGAGGATCGCTACACGGTAACGCCCGAATGGCCCGACGAGTGCTATATCAACCACTCCTTCGCACCAACCGGGTTGTGGCATCTGGGCTTCGTGTTCGCGCTGGCCGATCTCGCGCCCGACACCGAAATTACCGTCGACTACCGTCATCTGCTTGCGCCCGGACAGGCGGAGGATTTTTGCGACGCGACCAGCGGCGAGGCGATTATCGGCTTCAGTTGGCACGAAAGCCTGGCGCGCTCGACCGCGCAACTGCACGGCATGCTGGGCCTGCCCTGATGCCCGCGCGCATCCTGCATTCCGTCGATTACCAGCGCATGCGCTGGAAGAACGGCGGCGGCTGGACCACGCAGTTGGCCGTGTTTCCGGAGCCCGACACCGGCACGGACACGCCGTTCAAATGGCGCGTGAGCATCGCCGAGATCGAGAGCGATGGTGCATTTTCCACATTTCCAGATTGTGATCGGCACATCGCCTTGCTCGACGGCATCGGCATGCAATTGCGTTTCGATGCGGCCGATCCGGTAGTGCTGGACCGACGCTTGCAGTTCGTCCGGTTCGCCGGCGAGACATCCACCTTTGGCAAGTTGATCTCCGGGCCGGTGCGCGATTTCAACGTCATCGTGCGCCGCGACGCGTATCACGCCGACGTCATGCACCGGCCGCTGGTCGGGCCGATGGTGTTCTTTGCGGATGCCACATGGTTTGTGTATCTGGTCAGTGGCGATGCGACCGTGAAGACGCCGGGATCTGCACAGTCGATCGAAGCCGGCGAATCGGTTCTGCTGCTGCCGGATGCGGATGGCGATCGCATGGTGATCGACGGCGGCGGCGAGGTGCTTATTGCGCGCTTCGTCCCGACCGAAACTCAGGGAACTGCGCGGTAGCGCCAACTGCGCAGCGCGTGCACCAGCAGCACGCCGGCCAACGACAATCCCACGATCCAGTGCACCAGCGAAATCCAATGGCGCGTCATTTCGTCCGCTGCGTAATACAGCAGATACCCGGTAATGATCAACACGCCGCCAACCCAGAGCAGCGTTTCACCGCTGCGCCTGCGCATACCGCTACGGCGCCACGGCATCACATGCGCGCGCCACATCCAGCCGCCCAGCCACAGCGTGGCGAAGGCAGCCGCGCCATGCACGACGATGAGCCAATGCTCAGCGGGATTCGGCACGTCACCGAAGGGTCCATGCTGCGGCAACCAGTAATGCACGAGCAGCCAAAGCACACCGCTGCCCCACAACGTGCCAAGCACGCCATAGATGCCAAACTTCTGGCGCCGCGTCAGATACTGGCGCGTGGATGGACCATGGTGAACGCTGCGTCTCATGCGGCGAGGCGGAGCGTTTGCCAGCCCCGTCGGGAATCGTGCACCCAGGCTTGAGCCTCGAAGAGATCGAGCACTGTGCACGCGGCCTGTTCGTCTACCAGCACGATTTTGGTCAGGGCATCGGCGACCATGCAACGTGCGGCCGCCACGCTCACCGTGCGTCCATCGCCAATGGGCTCGCGCGATACGCCGTGTACGTGTTGTCCGCCTGTTGCACTGCTCGTCGCCAGTGCAGCGTCGGCCAGCTCCAGCGTCGGGAAGACGGCGCCCGTCGCGGTGCACACGGCCACCGGTTCGCCGCGCGGACCACATACGCGCAGATCGCCACCGGCATTCACGCAGGCCTGGGTGACACCATGCGCACGCAACACCTCGATCGCACGATCCACGGCATAGCCTTTCGCGATACCGCCCAGATCGACCCACAGCGGCTTGCGCAAGCGCACGCGCTCACCATCGAGCAAGTCGATATCGCGCCAACTCGCGCGCGCATCGGGAACGAAGGCCGACGCCGGAACCGGCAACGCGCCACGCAAGGATTGTGTTCCTGCTACGGTCGGATCGAATGCGCCCGCTGAAGCCGCCGCAATGCGCAGGCAGCATTCCAGCACTTCGCAGGTGCGCGCGTTCACCCGCACCACGTTGCCAGCCGGCGCCAATCGCAGTCGCTCCAGATCGCTGCCGGATTCGTGAAAACTCATCAGCCGATGCACACAGGCGATTTCCGCGAACGCCGCCTCCATCGCACGCGATGAAGCCGGCACATCCATGCCGTCGATGCGGATATCGACCAGCGTGCCAAGCCAGAGTCGCGCGCGCCGAATGCTGTTCATCGCATCAGCCTTTGGCGCCTGCCAGAACGTGCGCGTACAGTTGCAGCAGACGGTGCACGCCTTCGGTCAGATGCCGGCACGACAATGTGGCGCCGGAGATATTGCGGATGTCGTTGTCCAGCGTCACCGGATCGGTCACAGTCTTGCCGACGAACTGTTTGCGCCATCCGGCCAGACGCACTTCGCCGCCATGCGACTCGCGATAGTCGAGCACTTCCAGCGACGTCACCTTGCCGCTGGCATCCAGCGCCAGCGCATAGGTGATCAGTTCGCTCTTGCCGATCACCGCATCTTCGAAAAACCAGCCCAGCGGATCGTTGCCGTTCTGCACGCGCCAGATCAACGGTTTCCAGTCCGTATGCACGCCGAGTGCAGCGGCGTCGATGGCCGGCGCGATGGCAACAAACTGCGTGGCCTGCGCGAACGCGGCGCGCTGCGCCTGTGCCACCGTCATGTATTGCACGGCGTAGGCGACTTGCGCGACGGTTGCCGCGCCAATGCCCACCGGAAGCAGCCAGCGTACCTGCATGATCAGAATTGGAAGCCGATACCCAGATCGAAACGATTGCCGTAATTGAGCAACGGGTCAGCGTAACGGAAATTCTGGTAGTCGATCTTGAACACCACGTTTGGGTTCAGATAGTAGTTCAAGCCGGTCGTCCACACGTGCTGGGTCGGTAGCGGCGACGTGCCAAGACCTTGCGGTTGCGTTGCGTACGCGGCCGCGGTGTTGAATTCCTCGTAGCGCAGGAACGGGGCGAGTGAGGACTGGTTCCACGCCAACGCCCGCCATGCCGCTTGTGCATAGCCACCCCAGAACGCCTTCGGCACCGGCGTGGGCTGGCCGAGAAAACTCAGATTGAGCGCCTGTGTGTCACTGATCGTGCCGCGCGTGTACAGTGCCGAAAAATCGAATGGGCCGGGTTGCCAGCGCACATGCGCCTCACCCAGCAGCAGCCGCGCGTCGTCGGCCGGGAAGTTGGCGTCGCCATCGAACTGTCTGCTGGTGTCCTGACCGATCTTGCCGGCAAATACGGCAGCGCCGACGTTCAGGCCCGGGATGCCGAGCCAGTTGAGGCGGCCCCAGATCGACAGATCGTGCGCTCTCGCCAACTGCAGTTCCTGATGGATGCTGCCCAGCGGCGACGCGCGACCTTCGTCGGAGGTCGGATCCCACTTGCCCAGATCGGGACTCGTGACCAGACCGATGTCCCACTGCCAGCCGGAATCCGTGCTGCCATAACCTGCAACACCACCTTCGCGCCAGGTGCTGGGAATGATCGCCTGCTCGACGAAATTGCGTTCCACACCGTAATACTGCGTCGGTTCGTGATGTTCGTTGAGCAAACCGATCGGCACCAGCATCAGTCCGGCGCGCACGCCGTAATTCGGATTCAGACTATGCTCGATGTACAACTGCTCGACTTCCGATTCGCCCGCATCTTCGCTGGAAGCAACGGCGTGTTCCCATTCCAGTTCGCCGTACACGCGCGTGGATTCGTTGAATTCGTGATTGAACCCGAGTACCGCGCGGGTCAGATCCGCCTGTGCGTCGGCCGGCCGCGCAGCTGGACGGTTGTAGTCGATCTGGCCGTAGCCCCACAGTGTGGTGTTGCCGCCCAGCGCCATACCGGTGCCGGATGTACTCGCGCCGGAAGACGGTGCGCTCGCATTGGTTACGGGAATTGTCGGAACCGGTGCGGCGTTGGCGGCAGCAGTCATTGGCGCGCCAGCCGGTGCGGTGGCAACAGGCGTTCGGGTCACGGTGCGCATCTGCTCGACTTCGGCCTTGAGCGCGGCCACTTCGGCGCGCAGGGCGTCGACTTCGGATTTCAGGGCCGCATCGTCGGCGTGCGCCGGGGCAAACGGGATCAGTGCCACAGTCAGGAACGCCGCGGCAAGGCAATTGCAAAGCGTAATCGAAATCGTTTTGTGCACGGCCGTCCCACGCAATCCTAGATGCGAATAATTCTCACTTAGAATTACTGCCGTGTCAATACTTGTGGCGAGCCGTGCGCTGGGGCCATCAATCCCAGCGATCGTCGCGTGTATAGATTGCGTCGTTTTCCACCTTCACCGGAAACTTCGCAATGGGCTCATAGGCCGGCGGCGCCAGCACGGCACCGCTGCGCACGTCGAACTTTGCGCCGTGGCGCGGGCACTCGATCTCGAAGCCGCGCAGCTCGCCGCCGGTCAGTTCGCCGCCATCGTGCGTGCACACGTCTTCGATCGCGTACAGATCGCCGTCGATGTTGAATACGGCGATCGGCACATCGCCGTCCCACACGACCTTGTATTCTCCCGGCAGCAGCTCGTTCTGCGCGCACACCCGCACCCAGCCGCTCACAACGACTTCTCCAGAAACTCGAAGCGCAGATCGTCGCGTTTGGGCAAGCCGTAGCGCGCGTCGCCGTAGGGAAACGGCTTGTAGCGGCCGCTGCGTCGATAGCCGCGCCGTTCGTACCACGCAATCAGCTCGTTGCGCACGGAAATGACGGTCATTTCCATTTTCGTGCACCGCCATTCATCGCGCGCGATGCGCTCGGCTTCGGTCATTGTTAGCTTGCCTACGCCACCGTTCTGCAGACCGGGTTGTACCGAAAACATTCCGAAATAACCGGCATCGCCCTGCTTTTCGATGTGGCAGCAGACGATCAGGCGACCGGCGGTCTCGCCGAGCAGAACGCGGCTGTTCGGCTTGCCGATGATTTCCTGCACGCCAGCCGGGTCCACGCGCTGGCCATCGAGCAGATCGGCTTCGGTGGTCCAGCCGGCGCGGCTGGCATCGCCGCGGTAGGCCGATTCCACCAGCGTGACGATCGCCGCCACATCTTTCGCCACGGCGTCGCGGAACGTGAGCGCCACGGTCGCGGCGTCCGTCGTGGTCAGGTTTTGCGTATTCATCCCAGCAATTTTCGCACGCGTCCGATAGCGGCGACCAGGGTGTCGATCTCCGCCCGTGTGTTGTAGAACGCGAGCGAGGCACGCACTGTGGCCGGCACGCCGTAGAACTGCATTAGCGGATGCGCGCAATGGTGGCCGGAGCGCACCGCAACGCCCTCCTGGTCGAGCAGCGTGGCCAGATCGTGCGCGTGCGCGCCGTCGATCAAAAATGAGATCACCGCGGCCTTGTGCGCCGAGTTGCCGATGATGCGCAGACCCGGCACGGTTCGCAACGCATCCGTGGCGTAGCCAAGCAATTCGTGTTCATACGCGGCGATACGGTCGCGGCCGAGCGCCTGCACGTAATCGAGCGCGGCGCCGAGACCGACGAATCCGGCAATGTTCGGCGTTCCCGCCTCGAACTTGTGCGGCGGATCGGCAAACGTGGTTTTCTCGAAACGCACCTCGCGGATCATCTCGCCGCCGCCGAAGAACGGCGGCATGGCCTGCAGATGTTCGCGCCGCGCCCACAGCATTCCGGTGCCCGTGGGTCCGAACAGCTTGTGTCCGGTGAGTGCGTAGAAATCGCAGCCCAGTGCCTGCACGTCTACGGCCAGATGCGGCGCCGCCTGCGAGCCATCGACCAATAACGGAATGCCGCGCGCGTGGCAGGCACGCGCCACCTGCGCGACCGGATTGATCGTGCCGAGCACATTGGATACGTGCACGACGCCGGCGAGCTTGACCCGCGGGCTGAGCATATCGACGAAGCGCTCGACAATCAGTTCGCCGTCTGCCGTAATTGGCGCGGCTTTGAGAGTCGCGCCGGTGCGTTCGCACACGAGCTGCCACGGCACGATGTTGGCGTGGTGCTCCATCGTGGTGACGAGGATTTCGTCGCCTGTCTGCAGGCGCGGGAGCGCAAAGCTGTACGCAACCAGATTGATCGCGTGCGTGGTGCCGCTGGTGAGCACGATTTCATCGCGCGATGGCGCATTGACGAAACGCGAGAGCTTGTCGCGCACGCCCTCGTAGGCGCTGGTCGCTTCCTCGCCCAGGGTGTGCACGGCGCGCGAGACGTTCGCGTTGTGCTCGCGGTAGAACGCATCCACCGCGTCGATCACTGCCTGCGGCTTCTGTGACGTGTTGGCATTATCGAGATAGATCAGCGGCTTGCCACGAATGCGGCGTGCCAGCAACGGGAAATCCGCACGACAACGCAACGGATCGAGCGCAACGCTTGCGAGTGTGGCGATCATGCCGGAGTCTCGTCCGTCACCGGCAGATGCGCCGCGATCAGTGCATCCAGCCGCTCGCGCAACTCCGCATCGGCGACGTCGGCGAACGCCTCGCGGCAGAAGCCGGCGATCAGCAAGTTTCGCGCCGTGGCGAGCGGCACGCCGCGGGTGCGCAGATAGAACAGTGCACGTGCGTCCAGCTCACCTACCGTCGCGCCGTGACTGGCCTTGACCTCGTCGGCGTAGATTTCCAGCGCCGGCTGCGCATCGATCTCGGCGTGCGGCGACAACAGCAGATTCTTGGTCTGCAGGCGCGCATCGGCTCCGTCCGCGCCGGGCGCGACAATAATCGCGCCACGCAAAATGCCGCGTGCGCGATCATCGGCGACGCCGCGCCAAAGTACGTCGCTGGTGGTGTCGGGCGCGGCGTGGCGCACATCGATCTGCACGTCCGCATGTTGTCTTCCGTGCAGCGCGGAGACACCACGCAGCGCGAAGCGTGCGCCGGGAGCGTCCAGTGCGACGTCGAGTTGTGCACGCAGAAAATGTCCGCCACACAGCGCATGCGTGGCATCGAGCGCGGCGCCCGCGGCGAGCGCGACGGTTGTGCGCCGGAACAACGCGGCCGCTTCAGGCAAGTCGCCAAGCGTAGTCATGCGCAAATGCGCGGCGGCGGCGACGGCGACGGTGGCGGTCAACATGCCAAGTGCTGCGCCGGCATCCACACCGACGTGCTGTTCGATCACCTGCGTGCAGCCGTCCTCGGCGCGGATATCCAGTGCGCTGCGCCATTGCGCCGGCGCGGCTCCCGCGACGCTGGCGAACACCAGATGCAGCATCGCGTCGCCGCGCAACGCAATCGCACACCCGTGTCCGGGCAATTGGCCGATGACCACGCCGGATGCAAGCGCACTGACATCCGAATGTGCGGCGCTGAGTGTTCCATTGACGAACACCAGACGCCGGCCGCGTGTCTGTGGCCAGTCATATCGCGCGCACAAATCCGGTGTCAGCTGCGCGGAGGCATCCGCCGCGGCGAACGTCTGCTGCTCCAGTGCGCGCACCGCGTGCCGGCTGTAGCGCCAGCTTTCCGCCTGCGCGAGCGCGTCGCCGCTGCCGTCGAAGGCCTCGAGCAGCGCGGACATGTCACGCGACTCCCGCGTGGGCGCTGTCGGGCGGACGCCGTTGCGCAATCCACGCATAGCCGTGCGCCTCGAGCTGGCGCGCCAGTTCGGCATCGCCGGACTCGATGATGCGCCCGTCGGCCAGCACGTGCACGAAATCCGGCACGATGTAGTCGAGCAGACGCTGGTAATGCGTGATCACGATGAAGGCGCGCTCCGACGCACGCATCGCGTTGACGCCATCGGCGACCATCTTCAACGCGTCGATGTCCAGGCCCGAATCGGTTTCGTCCAGAATCGCCAGGCGCGGCTCGAGCACGGCCATCTGGAAAATCTCGTTGCGTTTTTTCTCGCCGCCGGAAAACCCCGTATTGACGGCGCGATTGAGCAGGTCCTCTTTCAGATCCAGCACGCGCAGTTTCTCGCGTACGCGCTTGAGAAACTGCACCGAGTCGAGTTCCGTCTCGCCGCGTGCCTTGCGCTGCGCGTTCAGCGCGGCCTTGAGAAAATACGTGTTGTTGACACCCGGAATCTCGACCGGATACTGAAACGCGAGGAACAGACCCGCTGCGGCGCGCTGTTCGGGTTCCAGTTCAAGCAAATTTTTCCCGTCGTAGGCGACGGAACCGCGGGTGATTTCGTAGCCCTCGCGTCCAGCCAACGCGTAGCCGAGCGTAGACTTGCCGGCGCCGTTCGGACCCATGATCGCGTGCACCTCGCCCGCGTTCACCTGCAACGACAGGCCCTTGAGGATTTCCTTGCCAGCCACGCGCACGTGGAGGTTGTCGATATCGAGCATCATCCCACCGCTCCTTCCAGACTCACTTCCAGCAGCTTCTTCGCCTCCACCGCAAATTCCATCGGTAACTCGCGGAACACCTGTTTGCAAAAACCGTCCACAATCATCGACACCGCGTCTTCCTCGGCAATGCCGCGCGCGCGGCAGTAAAACATTTGATCCTCGGAAATCTTCGACGTCGTCGCTTCGTGTTCGACGATCGCACCGGGATTTTTAACCTCGATGTACGGAAACGTGTGCGCGCCGCATTGCTTGCCGATCAACAAACTGTCGCACTGCGTATGGTTGCGCGCGCCGCTGGCGCCTTTTTCCACCTTGACCAGGCCGCGGTAGGTGTTCTGGCCGTGCCCAGCAGAAATTCCCTTCGATACGATCTTGCTTTTCGTGTTTTTGCCGATGTGGATCATCTTGGTGCCGGTGTCGGCCTGTTGACGATGGTGGGTCAGCGCGACCGAGTGGAACTCGCCGACCGAATCGTCGCCGCGCAAGATGCAGCTCGGGTACTTCCAGGTGATCGCCGAACCGGTCTCGACCTGCGTCCACGAAATGCGCGAGCGCGCACCGCGGCAATCGCCGCGCTTGGTGACGAAGTTGTAGATGCCGCCGACGCCGTTTTCATCGCCCGGATACCAGTTCTGCACGGTCGAATACTTGATCTTGGCGTCATCGAGCGCGATCAATTCCACCACCGCCGCATGCAACTGGTTCTCGTCGCGCATCGGCGCCGTGCAGCCTTCCAGGTACGACACGCTCGCGCCTTCCTCGGCAATGATCATGGTGCGCTCGAACTGGCCGGTGTGGCCGGCATTGATGCGGAAATACGTGCTCAATTCCATCGGACAACGCACGCCCTTCGGAATGAACACGAACGAGCCGTCCGAGAAAACAGCGGAATTCAGGGCGGCGAAGTAGTTGTCGCCAGTCGGCACGACGCTGCCCAGATATTTGCGCACCAGATCCGGATGGTTGCGAATGGCCTCGCTCATTCCGCAGAAAACGATGCCAACCGCGGCGAGTTCTTTCTGGAACGTGGTGCCGACCGACTCCGAATCGAACACTGCGTCGACCGCGACGCCGGCGAGCTTGGCACGCTCGTGCAGCGGTACGCCGAGCTTATCGTAGGTTTCCAGCAGTTTCGGATCGACTTCGGCCAGCGACTTGGGCCGGTTTTTCGGCCGTGAGAAATAGCTGATCGCCTGGAAATCGATCGGTGCGATGCGCAGCTTCGCCCACTGCGGCGGCGTCATCGTCAGCCAATGGCGATACGCCTGCAGGCGCCAATCCGTCATCCAGTCTGGCTCGCCCTTGCGCGCGGAAATCGCGCGGACGATCCCCTCGTCCAATCCCGGCGGCAGACTTTCCGATTCGATGTCGGTGACAAAGCCGGCGTCGTAGCGGCGATTAAGCGTTTGTTCGATCTGCTGGCGTTCGACGGCCACGGGCATTCCTCAGGCAATCGCCACACGCATCGGGATCGGCATCGGGCGTTTCTTCGACGGCGGCTTGAGCATATCGGCCAGGCTGACTTCGGCCAGCGCGGTGGCGATGGCCTGATTGATGCGCTGCCAGTTCACGCGCACGCCGCAATGCGATTCGTGATCGCACAATCCGGCCTGCGCGCTGCATTGGGTCATGCCGATCGGGCCTTCCATCGCAATCACGATATCGGCAATGCTGATGCGCGCCGGATCACGCGCAAGGCGGTAGCCACCGTTGACACCTCGGAATGACTCGATCAACCCGGCATGGGCGAGCTGCTTCAGCAGCTTGCTCACGGTGGGTGCCTCCAGGCGCACGCGCTCGGCCAGTTCCTGCGCGCTGTGCACGCGCGCAGGCGCGGCGGCTAGCGCGGTCATCACCTCGGTGGCGTAATCGGTGAGTTTGCTGACGCGAAGCATGGCCGCCCCGGACAATATCGGACTAGAATTGTACTATTTAGCTGCGCAAGGGTCAAAGCATCGCGCGCCTGGGCTACACTGACCGCCGTTTCCGGCCGGACCGCGTCATGCCCGATGCTCGCGCCGCTGCGCGCCTCGACTTCGTCCACCGCCATCTGCCCGCTGGTGCGGGCATTGCCGCGGCATCGGCCGACGCCAGTTTCCGCAGCTATTGGCGGATCGAAGCAGCGGGCGTCAGCCGCATCCTGATGGACGCGCCGCCCGACAAGGAGGGCATCGGCACGTGGCTGGACGTCGCCACACGTCTGCGCACGGCCGCTGTGCACGCGCCGCAGGTGTTCGCGGCCGATCCGGCTACCGGCTTTGTGTTGATGGAAGATCTCGGTGCTCGTACCTATCTGCCAGAGTTGAACGCTGGCACGGTTGCGGCGTTGTACGCCGATGCGTTCGTCGCATTGCTGCGCATGCAGACGACAGCCGATGCGAAAGGCTTGCCGGATTACGACCGCGCACGCCTGGTCGCGGAAATGGAATTGATGCCGGAATGGTTTATCCAGCGTCACCTGGGCTACGCCTTGAGCTGCGCGGAATGGGACATTCTCGAAGCCGCGTTCACGCGCCTGGTGCACTCGGCGCAGGAGCAGCCGCAACGCTTCGTGCATCGGGATTATCACAGCCGCAATCTGATGATCGTGCCAGACGCAAATCCCGGAATCATCGATTTCCAGGACGCGGTACGCGGCCCGATCACGTACGATCTGGTGTCTCTGCTGCGCGACTGCTACGCCGAATGGCCGGCAGCACTTGTCGATGCCTGGTTGGACAGTTATCGGCAACGTCTCGTTGCGGCCAACATAACGGATGCCAATGCTGGAGTTTTCAAGCGCTGGTTCGACTGGATGGGATTGCAGCGGCATCTGAAAGTGCTCGGCATCTTCTGTCGTCTGTGGTATCGCGACGGCAAGGCCGCGTATCTGCGCAATTTGCCGTTGACGCTGCGCTACGTGCTGGATGTGACCGATTGCTACGCCGAGTTTGCCGAACTGGCCGCGCTGCTGCGGCGCGCGATCGGCGCGCGCGACATTACCCAGTCGCGCGCTGATGCGGCAACGGCGGAGAAGGCATGAACGCGCTGATCTTCGCAGCCGGCCGCGGCGAGCGCATGCGCCCGCTGACGGACATCACGCCGAAGCCATTGCTCGGCGTCGGTGGCAAGCGCCTGATCGAATGGCATCTGGAAAGATTCGCTGCCGCCGGTGTGCGCGAAGTGGTGATCAACACCTCGCATCTGGCGGAACAATTTCCTGCTGCTCTGGACGATGGCGGACGCTGGGGACTGCGCATCCGCTATTCCTACGAAGGGCCGCAACCTCTGGAAACCGGCGGTGGCATGCTCAAAGCCCTGTCCCTGCTCGGCGATGAACCGTTCATCGCGGTCAACGGTGACATCTGGACGGATTTTGATTTTTCCATATTGGCGCAAAACCCACCCGGGTTGGCGCATCTGGTCATGATCGACAACCCGGCGCATCACCCGCGAGGCGATTTCGTGTTGCGTGATGGATTGCTGCATGACGAGGCTTCGCCGCGCCTCACCTTCGCTGGCATCGGTGTATATCGCCCGGCGCTGCTGGCGGATTGCAAACCCGGAATCTTCAGCATCGTGCCGAGCCTGCGCACGGCAATGCGCGACCGACAGGTGAGCGGAGAACATTTCCACGGCCAATGTACCGATGCAGGTACGCCCAAGCGACTGGCCGAACTGGATGCGCGCTTACGCTCCGCCACCCAGTAAGCTGCGCAAAAACGGCACCGTGACGCGCCGCTGCGCGGCCAACGCCTCGCGGTCGATGCGTTCGAGCAGGGCGGCAAGGCTGCCCAGGTCGCGCGCATGGTGCGCGAACAGCCAATCGAGCACGGCATCGTCGAGTGCAAGGCCGCGCGCCTGTGCGCGCGTGTGCAACCACGCGCGGCGCGCAGCCTCATCCAGCGGCTTGAGCACAACCTGAGCACAGGCGGAAAGCCGCGAAACCAGATCGGGCAAGCCGAAACCGCACTGCCCGGGCGGCGCCAACGCCGCGAACAACAATGTGGATTTTTCCACCTTGCAGCGGTTGTACAGGTCGAACAAGGCGTTCTCGGCAGTGGCGTCGCCGGCAAGCGCGTGTACATCGTCCAACGCGAGCAGATCGCTGCCGCCGAATGCGCGCACCGCCGCGGCGCGATCACCTGCCAGTTTCGCCAGCGCCAGATATTGTGCGCTGCGGCCGTGGGTGACGGCCTGCGCGCACGCGCCGATCAGCAAATGGGTCTTGCCGCTGCCGGCCGCACCGGACAGGAATACCCACGCCGCTGCGGCATCGTGCGTGGTCGTTTCCAGCAGCGCGACCGCCGCCGCATTGGCGCCGCGCACGAATGTGGCGATGCGCTGCTGCGCCGGCCAGCGCAGCGTGAGCGGCAACTGCGCGTTCATGCGTCGTCCGCTGGTGCGCTCGCCTGCGCATCGGCGCCAGCTCGTGTGACGATGACGGCTTCACGTCCGCCGCGATACAGCTCGCTCGCGCGGTAACGTTCGTGCGCGTAGCGCAGCAACACCATCACGACCGCGGCCAGCGGCAAGGCCAGCAGCACGCCGAGGAATCCAAACAGTTCGCCACCGGCGAGAATGGCGAAGATCACGGCCAGTGGATGCAGGCCGATTTTCTCGCCGACCAGGCGCGGTACCAGCACGTAGCCTTCGAGCAGGTGGCCAGCGCCGAATACGATCAACACCAGGATCACATGCAGCCAGTCGTGATACTGCACCAGCGCCGCGATCACGCCCATGAGTACGCCGATGATGCCGCCCAGATACGGCACGAAACTGATCAGGCCGGCGATGATGCCAATCAGCGAACCGACATCCAGACCCACCGCCCACAAGGCGATGGCGTACAGCACGCCGAGCACGATCATCACCGACAACTGGCCGCGCACAAAACCGCCGAGGGTTATATCGACCTCGCGTGCCAGACGCACGACGACCGGCTCGAGCGAACGTGGCAGCAATTCCTGAACGCGCTCGAGCATGCCACGCCCATCGCGCAGGAGATAGAAAAATGCCACCGGCACAACGATGACGTGCACGCTCCACGACAGCAGGGCAAAACCCGAACGCGAAACCTGCGCGAAAATTGCCGCGGCCAGGCCGCCGGCTTCCTTCCAATGTTGCTGCAGCACCGCCGCGATCTGCTGCATATCCGGCAATTCCAGCTCGAGATCGAATTTCGCATTCAGCCACGGCACTGCGCCGGTTTGCAGCCAGCCGATCCAGTCCGGCAAATGCCGGATCAGGGTTGTGACCTGGCGCTGCAAATAAGGAATCAGCCACAGCAGGACCAGAATCAACAGCACGGTCAGCAGCAGGAACACAACGCCGACCGCGAAACCGCGACGCAGACGCAGGCGCACGAGGCGGTCGACCACCGGATTGAACAGGTAGGCGAACATGGCCGCAATGACGAACGGGGTCAGCACCGGTGCCAGCAGCCACAGCACCGCTCCGAGCGCGGCCACCAACGCGAGCCATTGCCAGCGCATCGCAACCGGCACCGTCATGTCCTTGGGACCCGTGAACGCAGTGCCTTGCCGGACCAGACGATTACGTACTGCAGGCCACTGGTCAGCGTACACACAGCCGTCACCCCGATCGCGCCCTGCACCAGCCAGGACGGGAACTGCCAGCGCGAACTCAGGTGCAGCAGTTGCATCAGCACATAGGCAATTTGTATACAAGTAGTCAATTTGGATATTCGCGTCGGCTGCGCGTCGAGCCGGCCGATCAGATTGTGCCAGGCGACCGCGCCAACGACGATCACGGTGTCGCGTCCGACGACCAGCCAGGTCAGCCACGCCGGGTGGGCGCCGACCATGCCCAGGGTGACGAAGCACGCCATGAGCATGAGTTTGTCGGCAACCGGATCAAGCACCCCGCCAAGCCAGCTCTGCCAGCCGCAGCGTTTGGCCAGAAACCCGTCCAGTGCGTCGGTGAGGCCGGCAATAGCGGCAACGGCCAGAGCCACGTCGTAGCGCGCATCGCGGATCAGCCAGACCAGCGGCACCACCAGCAGCATGCGCAAGCCAGTCAGCGCATTGGGCAGGTGACGCCAGTTCGTGGTGATCGCGGGCGTCATGCGATTACGGCACGACCGCGAGTACCGCATCCACGCCATCGACCGGCGGCTTGGCGTCGACCACGCGCAAGGGCGAGCCGGCGAGGGAATCAAGCAGACGTTGCAGCGGCCCGGTGATGTCCAGCCGCAACTCGAGACCGTCGCTACGCGCCTGCTCAGCCTGTACGCTGCGTACCAGTTCGTTGCGCGACAAACTGCCAACCGCGCGCGCGTAGTCCTGCGCCGATTGCACGCCGCCGATCCAGACCCGGTAGGCGTGCGCCTGCGTATCCGTCGCCGCCTGTGCGACCTGCGTATTGGCGGCGGACGCCGCCAGACCCAGATTGGCGATGAGCTTGTCCACGGCGGTGCGGTCGAATTGCGCAACCAGATTCAGGCGTACCTGCGGCTTTGCGTCCGTCGTGACCACATCCTGGGTGTACTGGTATTGCTGCACATAATTGTTCGCGTTCGCCAGCGCCTGCACCACCGCGGGCCGCGCCAGCACCGCGTTGTCGCCGCCGCTTAGTTTGACCACAACTTGTCCCAGCGCACTCTTGAGCGCTTCCGCGCGGTCGGCGTCGGACTGCGAATTGACCGGTACCTGGGCGGAATACAGGCCGTCCGCATGCGCCCAAGGTGCCAGCACAAGCAAGGGTACGATCAGGACGAGGCGGCACAGAATGGCGGCGAGCGGCACGACGATTATCCATTGAGGCCGGGACGGTGACCTGTGCAGTCTGCCCAATCGCGGCGCGAACGTCTATCATTTGCACCCCTGATCCGGTAACTGATCAATGTCCGTCGACAAATCCGCCCTCACCTACCGCGCCGCCGGCGTGGACATCGACGCCGGCGAGGAGGTCGTCGCGCGCATCAAACCGCTGGTCGCACGCACGTTCCGCAAGGAAGTCATGGCCGGCCTCGGCGGCTTCGGCGCACTGTTCGAGTTGGCCGGGCGCTACAAGAATCCGGTGCTCGTCTCGGGCACTGACGGCGTCGGCACCAAACTGAAACTGGCGCAAACGCTCGGTTGCCACGACACCATCGGCATCGATCTGGTCGGCATGTGCGTCAACGATGTGCTGGTGCAGGGCGCCGAGCCACTGTTCTTTCTGGATTACTTCGCCACCGGCAAGCTCGATGTCGCAACTACGGTGAGCGTGATTGCTGGCATCGCCAAAGGTTGCGAACTGTCCGGCTGCGCCCTGATCGGTGGTGAGACGGCCGAGATGCCGGACATGTATCCGCCCGGCGAATACGATCTGGCCGGATTCTGCGTCGGTGCGGTTGAAAAGTCCGCGCTGATCGATGGCGCCAAGATCCAGGCCGGCGATGCGATCGTCGGGATTGCTTCCAGTGGGCCGCATTCCAACGGTTATTCGCTGATTCGCAGAATCCTCGCGCGCGCGAACGATCCTCTCAACCTCGACCTGGGCGGCGTTACGCTCGCCGACGCGCTGCTCGCGCCGACTACGCTCTACGTCAAGCCAATTCTGCAACTGCTCGCACAACAATCCGTGCATGGCATGGCACACATCACCGGCGGTGGCCTGCAGGACAACATCATCCGCGTCGTGCCGGGCGGTCTGGGTATCCAGCTCGACAGCCGCGCATGGAAACTGCCGGCGGTGTTCGACTGGCTGCAACGCGAAGGCAATATCGCTGCAGCGGAAATGTGGCGCACGTTCAACTGCGGCATCGGCTACTGCGTGGTCACGGCTCACGATGCCGCCGATTCGACCATCGCCGCATTGGCGCAACTTGGATTGCGTGCATGGGCGATCGGCGAGGTCGTGCCTGCGACGGGCGCTGAGCGCGTGCACATTGCCTGATGCTCGATGTCGTCGTCTTCGCCTCCGGTCGCGGCACCAATTTCGCCGCACTGCTCGACGCCCAACGTCGCGGCGAATTGGCGATCCGCATCCGCGCCCTGCTTTCGGATATGTCGCAAGCGCACGCGCTGGCGCTTGCACGTGCGGCGGACATCGACGCGATTGCGCTGGCGCCTGCCGATTATCCGGACCGCGCCGCCTTCGATCGCGCCCTGTTTGCACACGTCGTCGAATACCAGCCCGGCCTGATCGTGCTTGCCGGCTATCTGCGCGTGATCGACACGGCCGTGGTGGATGCCTGGCGCGGCCGCATCATCAACATCCACCCGTCCCTGTTACCGAAATACCCCGGACTGCACACGCACCGGCGCGCATTGGAAGCCGGTGACACAACGCACGGCGCAAGCGTGCATTACGTCACCGCGCAACTCGATGGTGGCCCGGTGATCGCGCAAGTCGAAATGCTCGTGCATGCCGGCGATACGCCAAGATCACTGGCCGCGCGCCTGTTGCCGCTGGAACATCGCCTGCTCATTGCGAGTGTGGATCGAATCGCGCGTGGGCGTATCGCGTTGCGCGGCAACCACGTCGAATGCGACGGTATTGTCCCCGCGGCACCTCTGCGGATGAACGCCCAAGGCAAACTTGAAGCGGTCGGATAATATTCAGGTACCGGCCCGCAGACTCGCACGCCACACCCAGGCTGGAGTCACCATGTGCAAGCTGCTGCCAATCGTCTTGCTGTTCGTGCCCATGCTTGCCCTCGCCGCCCCCACCCTGAAACCCGAGCGCGCGGTGTATTCGGTGCTACGCGACGGCAAGGCGATCGGCGAGGCCAGCTACACGCTGAGCGCCAATCCCGACGGCAGCTTCGCGCTGCGCAGCGAAACCCGCGGCAGCGCGGGCATGGCCAAGCTGTTCGGTCTGAACGTGCGCGAAGAATCGGTTTTCACGCTGCACGAGGGCACTCTGCAGGGCCTGCATTACGACTATCGCCAGGATGCCGCGATCAAGCACAAGCAGCGCCACGTCGATTTCGACTGGCAAGCAGGTCAAGTACACGTGCGCGATAACGGCAAGGATTTTCAGTACGCGATCGTGCCGGGTTGCATCGACCGCAGTGCGGTCGCGGTGGCGCTCGGGCTGGCTGTGGCCACCGGCGAAATATCCGTAACCCTGCCAGTGGCAGTGAGAGATCGCGTGGAATCGCAGCGTTATGTGATGCGTGGCGAGGAAAGGACGCAAGTGTCTGCGGGCACTTTCACGACTAGCGAGGTCGAACGTACCGATACCCAGGGCAAAGCGAAATCGTGGTACGCGCCAAGTCTGGGCGTGCTGCCGGTGCGCGTGCAGCAACAACAGCACGACCACTCGATCATCGTGATGGAACGCAAATAAGTTTCCTACGATGGCAGGCGGCGGATCTTTGCCCCCAGCGTGCCAAGTTTTTCCTCGATGCATTCGTAACCGCGATCGATGTGATAGATGCGGTCGACCGTCGTGTCGCCCTTGGCAACGAGTCCCGCCAGTACCAGGCAGGCCGAGGCGCGCAGGTCGGTAGCCATCAAAGGCGCACCAGACATTTCGCTGACACCCCTGATCACCGCGGTGTTGCCTTCCAGGCGGATGTCGGCACCGAGCCGCTCGAGTTCATGCACGTGCATGAAGCGGTTTTCGAACACGTTTTCGGTAATCGTGCCGACGCCTTCGGCGACGGTATTGAGGGCGGTGAACTGCGCCTGCATGTCGGTCGGGAACGCCGGATACGGCGCGGTGGTGACGTCCACCGCACGCGGCCGCTGCCCGCGCATGTCCACCTCAATCCAGTCTTCGCCGGTGTTGACGTGAGCGCCGGCTTCCTCAAGCTTGTGCAGCACCGCATCCAGCGTTTTCGGACGTGCGCGCTTGGCCAGCACGCGGCCGCCGGTGATCGCGCCGGCGACCAGAAACGTGCCGGTTTCGATGCGATCGGGCAGCACTTCATAGTGCGTGCCGTGCAGTCGCTCAACACCGTCGATCACGATCGTGCTCGACCCGGCGCCGGACACCTTGCCGCCCATCGCGTTAATGCAGTTGGCCAGATCCACGACTTCGGGTTCCTGCGCCGCGTTCTCAATAACCGTTGTACCCCGCGCCAGCGCCGCCGCCATCATGATATTCTCGGTGCCGGTGACGGTGACCAGATCCATGGCGATGCGCGCGCCCTTGAGCCGTGCCGCGCGTGCATGGATGTAGCCGTTTTCGACCTTGACCTCCGCACCCAGCGCTTGCAGCCCCTTGATGTGCAGATTAACCGGCCGCGAGCCGATCGCGCACCCGCCGGGCAACGAAACCTCGGCCTCGCCGAAGCGCGCGACCAGCGGGCCAAGCACCAGAATCGATGCACGCATGGTCCGCACCAGATCGTAGGGCGCGAAAAACCGGTTGGTCGGACGCGGATCAACGTGGATGTGCATGTGCTCGTCGATGGTCAATTGCACGCCCATCTGGCCGAGCAGTTCCATCGTCGTGGTGACGTCGTGCAGATGCGGCACGTTGCCAATCGTTACCGGTTCGTCGGCGAGCAAGGTCGCGGCCAGGATCGGCAGCACGGCATTCTTGGCGCCGGAAATCCAAACATCCCCGTTGAGGGGGGCGCCTCCGGATATGACGATCTTCGCCATTATTCGCTCCGGTCCATGCATGGAGCGTCTGCCGATCGCCGTCCATGGCTCACCGGCGCGCGCCGCGGGATGCGCTTCAACGCATCCCGCG
>JBOHYL010000032.1:0-2827 GCA_050737915.1 Rudaea sp. | reverse complement strand
TCCCATGTCTTGCCTGAATGCCGCTGGTGCTGCCTGTCCGGTAGAAGGTTTCAACACCTTTGTGCCGGAAGCTGCGGATCATGCGCGCAGTGTATAGCGATACGTTACAGGTTGCAAGCGTTGCGTGCCTTACTTGCGCTTGCCACGCTTCGCCTTCGCCGCGGGCAGCAGCGAGGTGAGGGCCTGGTAGCGCTCGAACAGAAAGGCGACGCGCTCGGCGTCGCTGCCGAGCCTGGGCGGCTTGCGGCCGGCGGCCTTTTCGGCGGCGGTGTAGGCAGCATCCACGGCGCGGTCCAGCGCCTGATGCGCCTTGGCCAGCGCGGGCGGCATGGTCAGCGGATCGTAGAGGTCGGCGAGGGTCGAATCAGGAAACTGCGTTCGCGCGTCGAGCACGTCCTGCGCCGCGGATTCGATGACGGCGCGGTGCTTGTCGTCCGTCAATTCCGGCCACGGGAAATTGTTGTAGACAATGTCCTTTGAGTAGCGATAGCGGCTTTCAAGACGCCCGCAGGTGTAGCGAACCCAGGCCATGTGCATCGTTGAACTGACAACACCGAAATGGAATGGTGTGGCTTCTGGAACGACGAACACGAGGTTGTTCGCGATGACATTCGGAGACATGAAGCCGATTGGAATAAACGCGCGTTTTTCGGACGAAACACCCGGCACAAGCAAGTAAGACGTTGTCGGTTGTGCGATCTGGCAAAAAGTTGAGGGCGATGCCGCAAATTTTCGCGTTGCTGCGGCTTTGCTCGCGAGCCGGAATTGTTTGGTGCGCTCAATGCGCTCCAGGGTTTGCGGCAAGGATCGAAGCGTGGATGGCGGCGCATTCAAAAGCCACAAACACCAACGCCAATCGCCATTGAGAAATTCGTCGGAGCCGACGTAGGGATGAAGCAGCGACTTGGCTTCTGGCTCGGACGACACGAATTCTTCGTACTCTGCTTGCGAGAACAGCAAGTTGCCACCGTCTCTTGGCATGCTGCCGAAGCGCATTCCGGGCACGTCGCAAATCGGATCGCTGCGATTTTCCAGCAGCACGTCCGGTGCATCGAGCAGATAGGGATTGATGTTGCGCGCTGCGACCGCGTGCGGCTCTCCGTTGATGTCGTCGTAGTCGAAAAGCGTTTTGACTGCCGCATCGTGCGTGGCGAATCCGATGATGACGCAATGCACCGCCGCCGTGCCGCGCGCCTCGTTGCTCCAGCGGAACGTGCGATGCGCGAAATTGATGCGAATGCCGTATCGGTCGAGCAGGGGACGCCACAAAAGCCCGACCTGTTCGCCCTGGCAGATCGAATTCGTCGAAACGAATCCGACCGAAATCGCCGTGCGCTGGATGTATTTCGCCGCCAGCCAATACCACGCCGCCACGAAATCCAGTACGCCCGCGCCTTTCAAATCCGCGAACACTTCACCGAACGATGCGCGCGCGTCGTCGCTCATCACCATCGCGCCCGAAAACGGCGGATTCCCGAGTATGTAGCTCAACCGCTCGCGCGGCACGACGCTGTTCCAGTCGATGCGCAGCGCATTGCCGTGGACGATGGTCGGCGACTTCACCAGCGGCAGGCGGGCGAAGTATTCGCCGAACTGCTCGGCCACGCGCAGGTTCATCTGGTGATCCATCAACCACAGCGCGACCTGCGCGATCTGGGCGGGGAATTCCTCGATCTCGATGCCGTAGAACTGGTCCACGTCCACGGCGACGTGATCGGCCACGCGCGTGAGCACCGAACCCTGGCGCGCGTAAAGGCGGCGCAACACCTCGATTTCGAGCAGGCGCAATTCGCGGTAGGCGATGACGAGGAAGTTTCCGCAGCCGCAGGCCGGATCGAGAAAGCGCAGGCCCGACAGCTTGACGTGGAAGGACTTGAGCCTGCCTTCATGGTTTCCGATCTTGTCGAGTTCGGCGTTCAGTTCGTCGAGGAACAGCGGCCCGATCAATTTGAGGATGTTCTTCTCGCTGGTGTAGTGCGCGCCGAGTCCGCGCCGCGCCCTGGCGTCCATCACCGACTGGAACATCGAGCCGAAGATGGCCGGGCTGATGCGGCTCCAGTCCAGGTGCGCCGCGTCGAGCAGCAGCGTACGCATCTTCGCGTCGAACGCGGCCAGCGGCAGCGCCTCGGCGAACAGCTTGCCGTTGACGTAGGGAAACTCCGCGAGCTGCGCGTCGAGCGTTTTCTGGCGCGACTCGGGTTTGGTGTCCAGCACCTGGAACAGCTGCGCCAGCCACGGACCGAGATCGGCGCCGTCGACGGCGGTGCGCTGGGCCACGAGTTCGGCGAAGGCGTTGCGCGGGAAGATGCCGGTGTCCTCGGCGAACAGGCAGAACAGCAGGCGCACGAGCACGACTTCGAGCGCGTGCCCGGCGTAACCGGCGGCCTTGAGCGCGTCGTGCAGCTTGCCCATTCGCTCGGCGGCTTCGATGTTGACGGGGTCTTCGTCCTTGAAGGAGCGCGCCTGGTAGCCCGCAATGAAGCCGAACGCCCGAACGCGCTTGTAGAGGTCCTTCAGCGGGAATTCGAGGGGCGGCTCGTCACCGTCGAGGTCGTACAGCCGGAAGCGCGCGAAATCCGATACCAGCAGGTACTTCGGCAGTTCGGCGTCGGCGAGGCCGTGGAAGTAGTCACGCGCCTGGGCGTGCGCGCGGTCGAGATCCTTGCCCCGCGACTTGTGCTCGACCAGCAGCACGCCTTTCCACAGCAGGTCGATGTAGCCGTCGCGGCCGTCGATCCTCTTGACCTTCTTCTCGAAATCGGCGACGCGGCGGCGCGAGACGCCGAAGATCTCGAAAAACCCGTTCCAGAAGGATTGCGCCTCGGCG
>JBOHYL010000031.1:0-47735 GCA_050737915.1 Rudaea sp. | reverse complement strand
TGACCCCGCGCGAAGCCAAGGTGCTGCGCATGCGCTTCGGCATCGACATGAACACCGACCACACCCTGGAAGAAGTCGGCAAGCAGTTCGACGTCACGCGCGAGCGGCGGGTGCTGCAACTGCGCTTTGGGCTCGAAGACGGCCGCAGCCGCACGCTGGAGGAGGTCGGGCGGGAGTTCGGCGTCACCCGCGAGCGCATTCGCCAAATCGAGGCCAAGGCGTTGCGCAAGTTGCGGCATCCTTCACGCAGCGAACAGTTGCGCAGTTTTCTCGATTTGGAATGAGTGTAGCGAACCGCTATCTGCGAACGCCCGCGGCCACGGGCGTTTTCGTTTGGGTTGACGCCGGGTAGACTCTGCGCCACGGGCCTGTAGCACAATGGTTAGTGCAGGAGACTCATAATCTCTTGGTTGCAGGTTCGAGTCCTGCCGGGCCCACCACCCCAAAAAAGAAGCGGCCGCTCCTGGGGAAAGAGCGACCGCTGGGGATGCTGCCTGTCTGCTGGGGGACAGAGGGAAAGGCAGCGTGCGCCAATCTACTCGGCGATTGTTAATTCCGCCCAAAATGCCGTCATCCTGCGGGCGGTGGCGCGATCTGCAGGCTGAAGCTGCGGCCTTCGTCGCCGCCTGCGCGTTCGTCAAGAATCCAGCCCCAGCGCTCGCAGACGCGGCGGATCATGCTCAATCCCAACACCCGGTCGGCGCGGTCGTCGCCGCCACGGCGCGGCACCGGCGTGGAGTCGCGCCCGAGCGCCTGCCGATAGGCGATGCGCACGCAGGTCGGCGCGACATCGACCCGCAACTCGCCGCCCTCGGCGAACTGGGTCGCGGCGCGCAACAGATTGCCGACGACCACATCGAGCACGCGCGGCGGCGCTGCCACGCCGATGTCGGCAACGCCGGTATGCTGCACGCTCAGACCTTTTTCGCGCAGGGCATCGGCGCGCTCGGCAAGCAGGTGCGCGACTCGGGCATCCAGATCCGGCGTATGTCCGCTCAGTGCTTCCTCCTCGTCGCTGCGGGCCAGCACCAGCAATGCGTCGAGCAGGTCGCGCAGTTCGTCGCTGCCGCGCTGCATACGCTTGAGCCGCGTCTCTTCGGCGGGCGTGCGACCGTCGTCGTCGAGCATCACCTCGATTGCGCCGCGGATCACGGCCAGCGGCGTGCGCAGCTCGTGGCTGGCATCGGCGGTAAACGCGCGTTCGCGACGCACGTAATCGTGCAGTTTTTCCTGATAGCGATCGAACGCCTGCGCCAGCGTGCCGACTTCGTCCACGGCGAATCCCACAGCCAGTCGGTTGGCGCCGCGGCGCGACGGCTCGAGCGTTTCCACCAGCTGTGCCAGGCGCCGCACCGGTGCGATCGCGCGCCCGGCCCACAGCCAGCCCAGCCACGCCGAAAGCGCCGTGCCGAGCAGCACCAGCGCAATCAGGTCGCGGGCCAGATGACGTTCGCGCGCGCTTTCCTGTCCGATGTCGAACACGACGTAAAGCCGGGCGCTGCCTACCGGGTAGACCGCAACATGCGCTTCGCCGTTTGCGCCGGCGACCTCGTGCAGGCCCGGCGCGAGTGCGGCGAGCTGCGGCGGTGGCGGGTGGGCTGGTGTTACGTAAACGTCGAAATGGCGCAGCTGTATCGACGGCAAGCGACCCTCGGCGAGATAACGACCGCGCAAGTATTCGCTTTCCACGCGCAGCATCTCGTCGGCCAGTCGGTGTACATAAGCGTCGGAAAAATACAGGGCGACCAGGGCGACACAGACGCTCACCACCAGGCCCAGGCCAGCAAATGTGATCACTACGCGTAGGCGCAGACTTAAGCGCAGGCGCGGGGACGGCGCGCGGGCAGCGTCATTCATCGGGCGTATCCGCGAGACGGTAGCCGAAGCCGTGCACCGTATGCAGCAGGCGCGTGGCGAACGGGCGGTCGAGTGCGGCGCGCAACACCGACAGGTGCGTATGCAGAGTGGCGATGTCGCCGCCGGCCTCGCCCCACAATGCGTGCGCGAGTTCGGAGTGCCGCACCAGATTTGGCGCGCGGCGCAGCAGGGTTTCGAGCAGGGTGAAACCGGCATTGGTGAGGTTCAGGCGCTGGCCACCGCGCTCGGCCACGCCGCCGACCGGATCCAGTTGCAGATCGGCCAGGTGCAACGTTTGGCCGTGCTGCATCTGCCCGCGTCGGTACAGTGCGCGGATGCGCGCTTCCACTTCCTTCATTGCGAAGGGCTTCACCACGTAATCGTCCGCGCCTTCGGCAAAGCCGGTGAGCTTGTCGTCGAGCGTGTCGCGCGCGGTCAGCATCAGCACCGGCGTGTCACGTCGCGCGGCGCGCAACGTGCGGCACAGATCCAGGCCATCGAGCTTGGGTAGGCCCAGGTCAAGCACGATCACGTCGTACTTGCCGTCCAGCGCCATGCGCAATCCGCTTGCGCCGTCGCCGGCGTGATCCATGACAAAGCCGCGGTGCTCCAGGTAATCCCAGATGTTCGCGGCGATATCGCGCTGGTCTTCGATCAACAGAATGCGCAACATGCGAATGGCTCAGGTTTATGCAACGTACTCGCGCAGCGCGCGCCGGTACAGTTCGTGGAAATGCCACACGCCGCTTTCGCGCTTCGGATTGAGGCGCCCGGCCGTGTACGAACCCGAAGCCAGGCGCTGTTGCACCAGCTCGCAGATGCCAATGTCCTCGCGTTGCACTTCATCGCTGAACGCCTCGTCCTGCGCGCGCCGCGCGGGATCCACGCTTTCGCCGCCGTCGAGTGCATAGAAATAGTCGAAATCCACGCGACAGCGGCCGGGGTCGAGCGGCACCACGCGGTTGGTCTGCAGGCGTCCGGGCAGGATGTTGAGCATCAGGTTCGGCCAGAGGAAGTAGTACAAGGCCTCGCCACTGCCGTACAGCGTATCGGCGCTTTCCAGCGGGCTGTGTTGCAGCGAATGCCATCGTGCCAGCGTGGTGGTATAGCTGCGGTAGTCGAGCATCCGGTTCAGCGCCGGATGGATGTGCGGCACATGATAGCCTTCCAGATAATTGTCGACGTAGGCCTTCCAGTTGCAGCCGATCTCGTAGCTGGTGCGGCGGTCGAATACGTACTCGGCGAGCGGATGCGCGCCCAGTCGCGCGTCGATTCCATCCAGCACCTGCGCCAGCGCTGGCGGCGATTCCAGCGCGGCGAACACCAGCCCCTGCCATTGCGCGAGGTGCGCTTGCGGCAAGCGGATCGTGCTGACATCGAAATCGCGCGCATCCTGCATTTCCGGCGCGCTGCGCAGGCGGCCGTCGAGCTGGTAGGTCCAGCCGTGGTACTTGCAGCGCAGCGCCTTGGCGCCGCGGCCGTCGCATGTGGCCAACGGACCGGCGCGATGACGACACACGTTATGCAGTGCGCGCAGTTCGCCGTCATCACCCTGCACGACAAGCAACGGCACGCCGGCGATCTCGGTGACGACGTGATCGCCGCTGTCGCGCAACTGCGATGCATGCGCCACGATCTGCCAGTTGCGCGCGAACACCGCATCGCGTTCGCGTTCCGCGACCGCTGAGCGGGTATACAACGGGGCTGGCAACGCGAGTGCGGTTGCCTGCGGCTGCGCATGCAGCCAGGCGGAATCGATAGCGTCGCCGTGCGGGGTCATGTGCGCAGTATCCACTGCGCGCGGTGGGTGGGGAAGGGGTGGCGTTGCGCGACGTCCAATCCTGCTTGATGCGAACGGTCCCTGCGGCCATCAAATCGCTGAATGCAGTATTCCATCCATCGCACTCAGTGAGGATGTACGATGCGCAAGACGATTGGATCGAGAACGTTCGCCAAACTCATGAAGCCGCCAAAGGAAAACCAATGATCATTAATCCAAGATGCTTTCTGTTAACCCTGGCCGCTGCAGTTGTATTGACAGCCTGTTCGGCACCCACGGGCAATGCGCCAACTCCGGACGCGAACGCCAGCTCCGCCAAGTCCGTCGCTGCCGCGCCAACCGCAGACACATTGCTTGCATTGGACAAGCAGGCGAACGAAGCCTATATCCGCGGCGACGGCAAATTCTTCGAGGGCTTCCTCAGCGACAGGTTCGTGATGCGCAACGGCGGAGCACGCCTCGACAAGGCTGACACCGTCAGGAGGATCAGCGGCAACAAATGTGACGTCAAAGATGGCTGGGCGTTGACCGACCCGCAGATGTTGAAGATCGACAATGACGCGTATGTCCTCAGCTATGTGTCAAACATGGAAGGCAGTTGCACAGCCGATGGCAAGACCGAAAAAATGCCGAGCCCCGTGCGTTCGGCGACCCTCCTGGTCAGGAACGGCGAAACATGGCAGGCCGCATTTCATGGTGAAAACCCGATCGTCGATCTCACGGCTGCGCCGGCAACCGACCAGAAAGAAGCGCCGAAGAAGGACGACAACGCCACAGCAAACGCCAACACGGCTGCGGCACCCGCCAAACCGACTACCGACGCCATCACTCAGGCACTGATGGCGGCCGAAAACTCTGCCTGGGAAGCATGGAGAATGCACGACGCGAAAAAGATCGAAGACCTGACGGCCAGCGACATTGCATTCGTCAACATCTTCGGCACCTTTTTCGCAAACAAGGCCGACACGGTGAAGAACTGGACGAGTACCGCCTGCGAAGTCACGAGTTTTACGCTGACGGATGGTGTCGGCACATCCATTTCGCCAACGGTCGCCATCCTGACCTTGACCGGCACGGTTAATGGCACCTGCAGCGGCAAGGACATCAGTGGACAAAAGATCTACGGCAACTCCGTCTATGTCAAGGACGGCGACGCCTGGAAGTGGGTGTTCGGATTTAATTCGCCGACGTGATCTCGACTGCGGTTGCCGGATCAGATCGTTCGGCGGGATGAGCGGCTTCGCTGTTGAAAGCCGCAGCGCTTCGCCCGCCCTACGCGCTGCGCGTCGCAGCATTTGACCGCGCGGATGGGGGGGTAATATCCAAGTGGGGAATAGTTCGCACAAGGAGAATCAAAAATGAAAGTTGCCAGTTGTTTGACCGCAGGCCTGATGATATTAATTAGTTTTGCCGCCCAAGCGACGAGTCATGATCAGACTAAGGCGTATGTGACGACGACCATCGTTAAGCCCTCCCAATCAGCATCTGGTTCAGACGAATTTGCAAGTGGCACGGTCGTCACCACATCCAAGAAGATCATAACAATGACACAGGCCCAGCTTGTAGGGGCCAGCGATCTCGGACTCGGTGACACTGTGCCGCCCGGCGGTGTACTTCCCGGAGGGGGTACATTGCCAACCACCGGGGTGCCTGGTCAAACCGTCACGATTGACACTTGCGTCCCTCGCCATTCGACCGTGGAATACGAATTCAAGTGGGTACCCGCTCCTCCGCCGGGGCACTGGGAAGTGATTTTGAAAAAACTCACCGAAGTTGCTTCAACACAGTGCACCTAGCGAATGGCACCAATTAAATAGGTCGGTTGGGCGGGAGTAGCCGCGAAGCGGCGTATCCCGTCATTATGTCTGGGGCAAGAACGCCCCCCTTCCGCCTTCGGCACCTTCCCCCGCTGCGCGGGGGAAGGGATGCGATCGGCGGGATTTCGCTCGCCGGAATGACGAGCGTTATTCCCCGAGAGTCAACAACGACGCATTCCCACCCGCCGCCGTCGTATTGATCGTCAGCGTGCGTTCGGTCACGAAGCGCAAGAGGTAATGCGGTCCGCCGGCCTTCGGGCCGGTGCCGGACAGGCCTTCGCCGCCGAACGGTTGCACGCCGACGACGGCGCCGATCTGGTTGCGGTTGACGTAGCAGTTGCCGACTTTCGCGCGTTGAGAAATATGCGCAATGGTGGAATCGATGCGACTGTGGATGCCAAGCGTCAAACCGAAGCCGGTCGCGTTGATCGCGTCGATCACTTTGTCGAGTTCGCTCGCTTTCCAGCGGATCACGTGCAGGATCGGGCCGAACACTTCGTGGGTGAGTTGTGACAAGGATTTCAGTTCGTACGCACGCAACGCGAGAAAGGTTCCATTCGCGCAGTCGTCACCGAGCGGGACTTGCGTGATGAGTTTGGCTTCGGCGTCCATCCGCGCGGCGTGATCGGCGAGGCTCTTTCGCGAGGGTTCGTCGATGACCGGGCCGACGTCGGTGGAGAGCAAACCTGGGTCGCCGACTTTCAATTCGTCCATCGCGCCGGCAAGCATGGTGATCACCTTGTCGGCGATATCGTCCTGCACGAACAACACGCGTGCGGCGGAGCAACGCTGGCCGGCGGAATCGAATGCGGAGGCGATGGCGTCCTTGACCAGTTGCTCGGGCAGCGCGGACGAATCGGCGATCAGCGCATTCTGGCCGCCGGTCTCGGCGATCAGCGCGGCGATCTGCGCGTTGCGTGCGGCGAGCGTACGGTTGATCGTCCACGCCGTTTCGGTGGAGCCGGTCATGCACACGCCGGCGATCTCGGGTTTCGTCAGCAGCGTGTTGCCGATCATCGAGCCCTTGCCGGGCACGAATTGCAGCACGGCCTCCGGCACGCCGGCTTCATGCAGAAGTTTCACGGCGGCATGACCGATCAAGACGGTCTGGTCCGCTGGTTTGGCGATCACCGCATTGCCGGCAGCGAGCGCGGCGGCGACCTGGCCGGTGAAAATCGCCAGCGGAAAGTTCCACGGGCTGATGCACACGAACACGCCGCGGCCGTGCAATGACAGTTGATTGGATTCACCGGTCGGGCCGGCCAGCGCATCGGGCGCGCCCATGAGCTGGCGTGCCATCGCAGCGTAGTAGCGACACATGTCCGCGGCCTCGCGCACTTCGGAAATCGCGGCAGGCAAGGTCTTGCCGGCTTCGCGCACGCACAGCGCGACGAATTGTGCGCGGCGCTGTTCGAGCAGATCGGCGGCGTGTTCGAGAATGCTTGCGCGCGATGCCGCGGGCAGCGCGTCCCACGCCGGTTGCGCGGCGGTGGCGTTCACGAGCGCTCGATCGATCGTTGCCTGATCGGCCTGTTGCTTGGTGCCGATCTTCACGCGGCGGTCGGCGGGGTTGGTCACGTCCTGCAGCGCCTCGCCGGATTTCGCACCGGGCACAAGCGGCGTTGCCGCCCAGCTCGTCGGGGCTTGCGCGACGGCTGCGGCGAGCGCGCGCAGTTCATCGTCATTGCCGAAATTCACGCCCATGGAATTCTTCCTTCGTATCGATGACGAATTCTGCGACGGCGCAGAATTCCCGCCAAACAAGTTGATGGGTTGTGGAATGCGCGGATGCGAAATTGTGCTGAAACCGCGCACGGTGTCCACCGGATCGGCGACCAGTTCCTGGATCGGCAAATTTTCGTCGACGATGCGGTTGACGAAAGAGGAATTCGCGCCATTTTCGAGCAGGCGTCGCACCAGATACGGCAGCAGATCCTCGTGCGATCCGACCGGCGCGTAGACGCGGCACGGCACATTCATGTTGTTCTTGCCGATAACCTCGGCATACAAATCGGTGCCCATGCCGTGCAAACGCTGGAACTCGAAGGGACGGCCGCCGGCCATGTGATGAATGGCGGCGATGGTGTGCGCATTGTGCGTGGCGAAAGCCGGATAAAACGCCGCGCCGTAATCGAACAATTTGCGCGCGCACGCCAGATACGAGACATCGGTGTTCGGCTTGCGCGTAAACACCGGGTAGCCGGCGTAGCCGCCTTCCTGCGCGCGTTTGACCTCGGAATCCCAATACGCACCCTTGACCAGACGCACGCAAAAACGCCGACCGGTTCTCTGCGCTTGCTCGGCCAGCCAGTCGATCACGAACGGCGCGCGCTGCTGGTACGCCTGCACAGCCAAGCCGTAGCCGTCCCAGCCGGCGAGCGAGGCATCGGCGTGCACAGTGGCGATGACTTCAAGCGACAGTTCCAAACGGTCGGCTTCTTCGGCGTCTACGGTCAGACCAATGCCGTTTTGCTTCGCCAGTTGCGCGAGTTCGAGCAGTTTCGGCGCGAGTTCCGCGTGCACGCGCGCGCGTTTGGCCACTTCGTAGCGCGGATGCAGGGCCGAGAGTTTGATCGAGATGCTCGGCGCGTCCAGCACGTCGGCATGCCTTGTGCGAGCGCCAAGCGCGGCGATGGCGTTGCGGTAGGCCTGCTGATAGCGCTCGGCATCGGGCTGGGTGAGCGCGGCTTCGCCGAGCATGTCGAAGGAATAACGATAGGCGCGATTGTCCTTTTCGTTCGCGCGTTCCAGTGCCTCGCCGATGCTGCGCCCCATCACGAACTGATGACCCATGATGCGCATGGCCTGGCGTACGGCCAACCGGATCACCGGTTCGCCGGCGCGGCCGACCAGGCGCTTGAGCGCGCCGGTGACATTGCGTTGGGTTTCTTCGGCCAATGTGATGAACTTGCCGGTGAGCATCAGGCCCCAGGTGCCGGCGTTGACAAGCACCGAATCGCTCTGGCCGAGGTGTTTTTCCCAGTTCGCTTCGCCGAGTTTGTCGGCAATGAGTTTGTCGGTCGTGGTCTTGTCGGGAATGCGCAGCAGCGCTTCGGCCACGCACATCAGCAGCACGCCTTCCTCGCTGGAAAGATCGTACTGGCGCATGAACGACTCGACCGCGCTTTGCTGACTGGCCTTGGCGCGCACGCGCGTGACCAGTTCGGTGGCGCGGGCGAGTACGAGATCGCGCTCGGTCGGCGGCAGCGCGGCTTGGGTCAGCAGTTCTTCCATCGCCGCGGTTTCATCGCGGCACCAGGCGCCGGTCATGCGCGCACGCGCCGAGTCGGGCACGGCGGGCAGTTCGGATGCAAGAATCGGGTTCACGGATCTCTCCACACAAGCCCACTAGTTTACCAGCGCAAGGCCAAGTGCTTCGAGGCCGCGGGTGGCTCCTGCCGTGCGCCGTCCGGCAAAAAACTTGCCCGCGCCGGCCGCGCTCACTATCATTGGCTGGCTTGACAGGTGCCGGATTCTCGATGACCACCCAGGTTCCAGTATCGGCACCGGGCGGGGCGGTTTCGGTGCTGGTATCCCCGCATCGGTCGCTGTCGCGTTCGGGGCTGGTTGGTTATCTCGTTGCGCAAAGCGTTGCCACGCTTGGGTTTGCGGGCCTCGCAGCATGGCGAGGCGTTGTATTGGCGCCGCTGTTCGCGGTGCTGGTGTTGTGTGTGGTCGGCTATTGCATGACGCGCGTTTGGCGTGCGTTGGCAGTGGGGCAGATCATCACGTTAACGCCGTCGCAACTGGAAATTGCGACGACTTCGGCTGTGGCGCCGGTGGCGCGGTTTCATCCGTACTGGGTACGGGTGCGGCTGGAGCCGGGGCGCTGGCGCGGCTGGCCGAGCCGGCTGTTGCTCGGCTCGCACGGACGTGAGGTGGAAGTGGGCGCGTTCTTGAACGACGCCGAGCGCAGCGAATTGGCGCGGCGTTTGACGCAACTGCTGCGCGATGTGCAGGTGCGCGGCGGCGAATCGGGAATATCGGATCAAGGTAATCACCATGAAGGTTGGCGGATCAATGCGTAGCAAGTTCGGATTGGGGATCATGCTGGCGGCCTTCGCGGGCGCAGCACAGGCGCTGGCACGGCCATGGCAGCTGAACATGACGCCGGGCGTGACGCAGACCTCGCGCGAGGTCTACGACCTGCACATGTACGGGTTCTATGTATGCTGCGTGATCGGCGCGCTCGTGTTCGGCGCGATGATCGTAGCCATGTTCCGGTTCCGCAAATCCAAAGGCGCGGTCGCTGCGACCTGGAGCCACAACACCAAGGCTGAGGTCATCTGGACGGTGTTGCCGATCATTATCCTGATCGCCATGGCCTGGCCGGCGACCAAGGTCATGCTCAACATGGCCTACACGGAAGGGTCGGACATGACGGTGAAAATCACCGGTTATCAGTGGAAGTGGGGCTATGACTACGTCAATGTCGGCGACAAGCCCTACCACGTGCATTTCATTTCGCGCCTGGATCCGCGCTCGGACAAGACACGCGAACTGCGTTCCGGGCTCGATCCGTGGGCGGTGCAGGACAAGGACGCCAGCGGCAAGGAACAACACACCTATCTGCTTGATGTCGACCATCCGCTGGTGTTGCCGACCGACACCAAGATCCGCTTTGTCGTCACCGGCGCCGACGTGATCCATGCCTGGTGGGTGCCGCAACTGGGCTGGAAGCAGGACGCCATCCCCGGCATCATCAACGACGACTGGACCAACATTCACGAGCCCGGCATCTATCGCGGCCAATGCGCCGAGTTGTGCGGCCAGGACCACGGCTTCATGCCGATTGTAGTCAAGGCCGTGCCAATGCCCGAATTCCGCAAGTGGCTGGACGAGCAGGAAGCGCTGACGCTGAAGGCCAATGCTCCGGTCGCCGCTGCTGCTGCGATGGCAGACGCAAATAAATTCACGAGGTTGCCATGACCACCTACGCCGCCACCCAGCACGATCACCACGATGACAAGCCGCACGGCTTTATCCATCGCTGGGTGTTCTCGACCAATCACAAGGACATCGGCACGCTGTATCTGATCTTCGCGTTCATCATGGTGTGTATCGGCGCGGCGTTTTCCGGCGTCATCCGCACCGAGCTGATGAAGCCCGGTTTGCAATTCGTGCAACCGTATTTCTTCAACGAGATGACCACGCTGCACGGCCTGATCATGATTTTCGGCGCGATCATGCCCTCGTTTGTCGGTCTGGCCAACTGGATGGTGCCGATGATGATCGGTGCGCCGGACATGGCGCTGCCGCGCATGAACAACTGGTCGTTCTGGATCCTGCCGTTCGCCTTTTGCCTGCTGCTGTCCACCCTGTTCATGCCCGGTGGCGCGCCGGCTGGCGGCTGGACGATGTACCCACCGCTGTCGATCCAGGGCGGCGACAGCGTGGCGTTCATGGTGTTTTCGATCCATCTGATGGGCATCAGCTCGATCATGGGTGCGATCAACATCATCGCCACCATTCTCAACATGCGCGCTCCCGGCATGGATCTGCTCAAGATGCCGGTGTTCGTATGGGCGTGGCTGATTACCGCGTTCCTGCTGATCGCAGTGATGCCGGTGCTCGCCGGTGCGGTAACAATGCTGCTCACCGACAAGTATTTCGGTACCAGTTTCTTCAATGCCGCCGGCGGCGGCGACCCGGTGATGTATCAGCATATTTTCTGGTTCTTCGGCCATCCCGAGGTCTACATCATGATCTTGCCGGGCTTCGGCATTATCAGCGAGATCATCCCGACGTTCAGCCGCAAACCGCTGTTCGGCTATCAGGCGATGGTCTATGCGTTGGCCAGCATCGCGTTCTTGTCGTTCATCGTCTGGGGTCATCACATGTTCACCGTCGGCATGCCGCTGGGCGGGGAACTGTTCTTCATGTATTCGACCATGCTGATCGCCATTCCCACCGGGGTGAAGGTATTCAACTGGGTAGCCACGATGTGGGGCGGATCGTTGTCGTTCGAAGCGCCGATGCTGTGGGCGCTCTCCTTTGTCATCCTGTTCACGATCGGCGGTTTCTCCGGCCTCATGCTCGCGCTGGTGCCGGCCGATTTCCAGTATCAGGACACGTATTTCGTCGTTGCCCATTTCCACTATGTGCTGGTCACCGGCGCGTTGTTCACCATCATCGCCGCCATCTACTACTGGTGGCCGAAGTGGAGCGGCAGGATGTACAACGAAACCTGGGCCAAGGCGCACTTCTGGTGGACCATGGTGTTCGTCAATGTATTGTTCTTTCCACAGCACTTCCTCGGCCTGGCCGGAATGCCGCGCCGCATTCCCGATTACAACGTCGCCTTCGCCGACTGGAACTTCGTCAGCACGATTGGTGCCTACGGCATGTACCTGACGCCTTTCATGTTCTTCTTTATCTTGTGGCACTCGAGAAAATACGGCGCGCCTGCGGCCGCTCGCGCATGGGAAGGCGCACATGGCCTGGAGTGGACCGTGCCATCGCCGGCGCCGTTCCACACGTTCTCCACACCGCCGGTGATCCATAACGAGGATCTGGCGCACGGCGATATCACGCATTAACTTATGCAATCATCCATGATTGCCGGGATCAAAGAGCGGCCATCCGTGGCCGCACGTTTCAAGTCCTTCGTTTGAGCGTTTTGTGAACATGGCTCCACTACCCGCCAACCCGGATTCAAAGCAGCGTCGCGCCATCAAGCGCACCGCGTGGATCGTGGCGATCGTGGCGCTGGCACTGTATCTGCTGTTCTTTCTCACGCAGGGCTTGTCGCACTGATGCGTGCCGACAACATGCAACCTATCTAACGGGAAATCACCATGTCACAAGCACAAGGCGCCTACTACATCCCGCACGGCACGCATTGGCCGATTCTCGGATCGTTCGGTCTGTTCTTCACCGTCGGTGGCGCCGCCCTGTGGATGAACGAGTTCGAGCCGGGCAAGTACGTCATGGCACTCGGCATCGCGTGCCTGCTGTCGATGCTGTTTGGCTGGTTCCGCACCGTGATCGGGGAATCGTTGGCTGGCACGTACAACAAGCAGGTCGACACCTCGTTCCGCATGGGCATGATGTGGTTCATCTTCTCCGAGGTGATGTTCTTCGGCGCGTTTTTCGGCGCGTTGTTCTATGTACGCAATTTCTCGATTCCGTGGCTCGGCGGCGAAGGCGACGGCGCACTGACCAACTTCTTCCTCTGGAAAGACTTCGCCCCGGCCTGGCCGAGCAATGGTCCGGATGCGATCGGTGGCGTGTTTCAGACCATGCCGGCGTGGGGCGTGCCGCTGCTCAACACCCTGATCCTGCTGTCCTCGGGCGTGACCATCACCATCGCCCACCACGCGTTGCGCGCCGGCAATCGCCGGCAATTGCTGATCTGGCTGGCCGCGACCGTGATCCTCGGTGTGCTGTTCCTGAATTTCCAGGCGCACGAATACATCGAGGCCTACACCAAGCTCAATCTCACACTCGGCAGCGGCATCTACGGCTCGACGTTCTTCATGCTGACCGGCTTCCACGGCCTGCACGTGACCCTGGGTGCGATCATGCTCACGGTGATCTGGTTTCGCTGCCTGCGCGGCCATTTCGATCGCGACCACCACTTCGCGTTCGAAGCTGTGGCGTGGTATTGGCATTTCGTGGACGTGGTGTGGCTGGGCTTGTTTATCTTCGTTTACGTTCTCTGAGGATAGCTCGCGCTGGCTGCGTTGCGGCTGCTCGTGAATCCTCATTTGCAAACAGCAAACTCCGGTTCACTCGCAGCCTCGCGCCTTGCCAGTGCTTCGCTTTCAGGACTTGGCGATACTGCGCGTCAGCGTTGAATCCCGTGCGGATGTATCACGCCGGTCAGAATGCCCAGAATGATCAGCAGAATGAGCGCCACCGACAGCCCGATGCGCCAACTGAGCGCACGCACCGTGCGATCCGTGGTGCCCTTGTCGGTCATCATGTAATACAGACCCGCGCCCAGGTTGTAGAGAATCACGAGCAAGAATGCGACGATGGCGAGCGTAGTCCACATGGGCGGCAATTCCGTGCTGAAGCGCGCGCGCCAGTATAGCGCCGCACAGCGATGACCGCCCGGCACTGGCGGCGGCCCACCGCGTTCGCCTGGTCGCTGACCGCATTCGGAGTGATCGCGTTCATTGCGCTCGGTGTATGGCAACTGGATCGCGCCGCGCAGAAGCGGCAACTGTTCTCCGCGTTCGCGACGGCCGCGGATGCGCCAGTGCTGGATCTGGCGCAGGTGGGCGCGCTCGACGCGCAGCGCTATCCGCATCTGCAGGCGACTGGGCATTATCTGATCGGTCGCGGCTACTGGCTCGACGAGCAGGCCGACCACGGTCGCATCGGCGTGCATGCGATCGGCGTATTCGCGATCGATGGGCGTTCGGATCTGTTGCTGGTGGATCGCGGCTGGGTCGCCTGGAATCATGTGCCCGGCACGCAGCCCGCCGTGCCGGAGCAGCCGGTCGGTGCAATCGCGTTGCGTGGGTTGTACGCGCCGTTTCCCGGCGGTGGGCTGCGCCTCGGCGGCAATGCGCTGCCGGCGCAGCAAACCTGGCCGAAGCTGACGCTGTTTCTGGATGCGTCCGCGATCGCGGCGGATCTGGGCAAGCCGCTGTTGCCGCGCCTGTTGCTGCTCGACCCGGCGCCGGACAGCGGTTTCGTGCGCGCGTGGCGGCCGCAGGTGATGCCGCCAGAGCGGCATCAAGCCTATGCCGTGCAATGGTTTGCCTTCGCCGTGGTGGCGCTGGTGATTTTCATTGGCAGACATTGGACCAACGAACCCGGTGACAAGGCATGAATCCGTCCTCGCGCAATCGACTGATATTGATCGTTCTGGTGGCATTGTTCGCGCTGCCGCTGTTCGCGGCGTTCGCACTGCGCTCCGGCGGCTGGCAACCGCACGCTGTGCGCAGCAGCGGCACGTTGGTCGATCCGCCGCGCGATCTTTCCGCTGTGCTGACGACGCTGACTGATGGCAGCCGCTACGCGTGGCGCGATCCGCATTACCGCTGGACCTTGCTGCTGTTGCCCGGACAGCAATGCGGCTCGTTGTGTCGTACACGCATGGACGAGGCTCTGCGCATGCGCATCACGCTGGGCCGCAACGCCGACCGGTTGCGCGTGCTGTATCTGGGTCCGGCGCTGCCGGAGAATTTCGTCGCGGCGCGTGCACCGCTGCTGGCCGGGCGCGACGACGTCGGTGCGCTCGCGTTCGCGCACGCGCGCGGCGACGATGCGTTGGCCGTGGCCCTGGTCGATCCGAACGCACAACTGATGCTGCGGTACGCGGACGGCTATTCCGCGCAGGGCTTGCGCAGCGACATCGTCAAGGTGATCTACTGATGTTCGCGTCGAAGCTGGGGTTGCCGGGACTGTGCCGTCTCGCCTGGATGGCAACGGTATTTGCCCTGCTGGTCATCGTGTTCGGCGCATTCGTGCGCTTGTCCAATGCCGGACTGTCGTGCCCGGATTGGCCGACCTGCTACGGCAAACTGACTTGGCCGATGCAGGCGCACGAAGTTGCGCATGCGGATGCCGCGTTTCCGCAACGGCCGTTCGAGGCCGACAAGGCCTGGCGCGAACAGGCACATCGCATTCTGGTTGGCGTACTCAGCCTGCTCACGTTCGCGCTCGCCGCTTGGGCATGGTGGCGGCGCGAACGCATCGGTCGTCTGGCGTTCGTGCCGCTGTTCGCGGCCGGATTCATTTTTTTCCAGGCCGCGCTCGGCATGTGGACGGTAACCTGGAAACTGCTGCCGCTGGTGGTGACCGCGCACCTTGTCGGCGGCATGGCGCTGTTCGCCCTGCTCGCGTACACGGCGCTGCGTTTGACCCTGACGTTGCCGGCTCCGATCGACAGCGCAAGGCTGCGCCGCATGACGATCGTCGGCATTGTGCTGGTTGCCATCCAGATCGCACTCGGCGGGTGGACCAGCAGCAACTACGCTGCGCTCGCCTGTGGCACGGATTTCCCGACTTGCCTCGGCGTCTGGTGGCCAGCCACCGATTTCCATCAGGCATTCATTTTGTTGCGGCACATCGGTGTGGACTATGAAGGCGGCGTACTCGACGGCCCGGCGCGCAGCGCGATCCAGCTCGTGCATCGTATCGGTGCGCTGGTCGTGTTCGCGCACATATCGGCGCTGGTGCTACGCGCGTGGGGCACGCCGGAATTACGCGGGTACACCGCCGTCCTCGGGATTTTGCTGCTCGTCCAGGTTGGTCTGGGCATCAGCAACGTGGTATTCGGTCTGCCCCTGCCGGTCGCCGCTGCGCACAACGCCGGGGCTGCGTTGCTGCTGTTCTCATTGCTGGCGTTGTGCGTGCGCCTGCGCCCGCTAGGAACCTCTGAATAAGCTACTGCGCTCGGCATCTCGCGCAAATCCGGTGCTCGGAATCCTCATGTACTTCTATGTACACTGCGGTTCCTGCGCTCCGTGTTAGCGCGACCTGCCTTCGCTCGTGACGCTTCTTCAGAGGTTCCCTTGTCCGCACAAATGATCGCCATTGCACGTCAATACTTCAAGCTGACCAAGCCGCGCATCGTCGCGCTGCTGGTGTTCTGTGCAGTCATCGGCATGCTGCTCGCCGTGCCGGGGTTGCCGCCGTGGCGCGCCGTAGTGTTTGGCACCTTGGGCATCTGGCTCGCGTCATCCTCGGCGGCGGCGTTCAACCAGCTGATCGACCAACGCATTGACAAAGTGATGGTGCGCACGTCACAGCGCCCGCTGGCCACCGGGCAACTGACCCCGCGCCAGGCATTCGTGTTTGCCAGCACGATCGGTGTGCTGTCGTTGATCGTGCTGGCGACGCAGGTCAACGCGCTGACCGCGGCGCTTACGTTCGCCGGTCTGATCGGCTACGCGGTGATCTACACGGCGTTCCTGAAGCGTGCCACACCGCAAAACATCGTCATCGGCGGCATCGCCGGCGCGATTCCGCCGGTGCTGGGCTGGACGGCAGTCACCAATCAACTGGACCCGTACGCATTGCTGCTGTGCCTGATCATCTTCGTGTGGACGCCGCCGCATTTCTGGGCACTGGCGATTTTTCGCCGCGACGATTATTCGCGCGCGCAAGTGCCGATGCTGCCAGTGACGCACGGCGTGGAATACACGCGCTGGCATGTGCTGTTCTACACCGTGCTGCTGGTCATCGTTACCGTACTGCCGTATCTGACCGGCATGAGCGGCTTGTTCTATCTGGGCGGCGCGTTGGTGCTGGGCGCGGGATTCTTGTACTACGCGATCCGCTTGCTCGATCCGCCTGACGAACGTTTCTCCATGCGGGTGTTCAATTATTCCATCGTCTATCTGATGGCGTTGTTCGCGTTCCTGCTGATCGATCATTATGTCGATGTGTCGCCGTTGCGACATACGATCATGCCGTTGTTGCGTGTCGGTCAGGCTTGACCGATTCCATGTCCTGGTTGGAATGGCTGGTGCCCTGGGAGCCGTCGGCGACGGTAGTCGTAACCGTTGTGCTGGCTGCGGGGTTGTATCTGCGGGGATGCATGGCCCGGCATGTGCCGTGGCCGCGACAACTGGCATTCTGGCTCGGGTTGACGGTGATCTACGTCGGCTTGCACACGCATCTGGACTACTACGCCGAGCACGAATTCTTCATTCATCGCATTCAGCATCTGGGCCTGCATCATCTCGGACCATTCCTGATCGCGCTGGCCTATCCCGGGCCGGTATTGCGCGCGGCGCTGCCGTTGCGCTGGCGCGTGCGTTGGCTGCGACCGGCGCTATCAAGCCGTTTGGCGCGCGGGCTCATGAAGGTGCTGTTGCAACCCGCGGTGGCGGGGCTGATGTTCGTCGGCCTGATCTATATGTGGTTGTGGCCTTCGATCCACTTCGATGCGATGCTCGACTGGCGACTGTACCGGCTGATGAATATCAGTATGGCCGTGGACGGATTGATTTTCTGGTGGCTGATACTGGATCCGCGGCCGCGGCCGCCGGCGCGGCTGGCGCCGGGCACGCGCGTAATCCTGGCTTTGCTGGTGATCTTTCCGCAGATTCTGCTCGGCGCCTACATCACCTTCACGCACGCGGATTTGTATCCGATCTACGATCTGTGCGGCCGCGCGTTCGCTGGTATCACGCCGGCAACCGATCAGTATCTGGGCGGATTGATTCTGTGGATTCCCTCATCGATGATGAGCGTGATCGCGGCGCTGCTGGCATTCCACCATTGGGTGAAGCTCTCTTCGCGCGGGCGTCTGGGGACTTCTGCTTAACCTGCTGCGCTCGACAGCTTGCGACGGTTAATCAGAGGTTCCTGCGCAGCGCGCGCAATACCCGCGCAACCGCCTGAGCTGGCTGCCCTAGTGGGTGCTGTCTTGCGCCGTCGCCGGGCGCACCGCAAAGTCGGATTCGACGGTTTCACCATCGGAAAAATGCAGGCGCAACTGCACATGATCGCCCGGTGCGATCGTATGGCGTGGCTGCATCAGCATCAGGTGATAGCCGCCGGGTGCGAGCTTGGCGCTTCCCTGCGCCGGCACGTCCATGCCGTCGACCGATTCCATTTTCTCGACGCCATCACGCTGCACCGAACGGTGCAGCATCACCATGGCGTAATCAGGACTGTCCGCCTCAAGCAGGCGAATCGCGGTAGCGCTGTGGTTTGCGATAGTCGCATATCCGCCCGCCGGCAGATCGCCGGGCAGCCAGCGCACCCAGGCGTCCGCCACCGTCACCGAATTCCCGGCCGCATGCGCCGCCGCGGCGGCGAACAGGCATCCACTCAAGAGTAGCCAGTGCTTCATGTCGCGTTGCCGAGCAGCAGGCGCAGATCGTGCACGATGGTGTCCACTGAATCGGCCGAGGTGGCAAGCAGACGCGCGCGGCCGCTGGCATCGAAAATATAGATGCCGGAACTATGGCTGACGTCGTAGCTGCCGTCGGGCTTGACCGCTTCGCGATTGAATGCGACCCGATAACGCTTGGCCAGCGCCTGAATCTGGTCCGGCGTGCCGGACAAGCCAGTCAGGCGCGGATCGAACGCGTTCACGTACTGATGCAGCAGCGTCGGCGTATCGCGGGCCGGATCCACGCTGACGAACAGTACATGCACGCCGGTAGCCTGCGCACCGAGATGCTGCATCACCATGTGCAGATGCGTCAGCGTGAGCGGACATACATCCGGGCAATGCGTGTAACCAAAGTAGAGCAGATTGATCTTGCCGGCGAAATCGGCGGCGGTGACGGCCTTGCCGTTGTCGTCGGTCAGGGAAAATTGCAGATCGGGCAAGTGGCCGCTGACGTTCGCCAGCTGCCACTGGGCATTGGAATGGCTGCAGCCGGTCAGACTGAGTACAGTCGTCGCGATGAGGCCGAATGCAATGCTGCGAAATCTATGCATGATGACAACCAGAATGGGGTGCGGTGTGTCCAGACCATGGCAACACCGGAAAAGTTCGGGGCTTGCGCTTCACAAATCCGTGCAAACGTGGCTTACTGGCACCATCTTGCCTATGCGAGCGCGCCATGACCAGCATTTACGATTTCTCCGCTAAAACCATCGACGGCGACGAGGAGAAACTCGCTGCCTACAAGGGCAAGACGCTGCTGGTGGTGAATGTCGCCAGCAAATGCGGCTTCACGCCGCAATACACGGGCTTGGAAGGGCTGTACGAGAAATTCAAGGCCCAGGGTCTGGTTGTGCTCGGGTTCCCGTGCGATCAGTTCGGTCACCAGGAGCCGGGTGACGAAGCCGAAATCCGCAATTTTTGCTCGCTCAACTACGGCGTCAAGTTCCCGCTGTTTGCCAAGATCGAGGTCAATGGGGCGGATGCGCACCCGCTATATCAATACCTCAAGCGCGAAGCCCGTGGCGTGCTCGGCAGCGAGTCGATCAAGTGGAACTTCACCAAATTCCTGATCGACAAGGACGGCAAGGTTGTTACGCGTTACGCACCGACCGACACGCCGGAAAAAATCGGCAAGGATTTAGCGGGGCTGCTATAGCCCGCGAGGGACCTCTGAATAAGCGTCGCGAGCGAAGGCAGGTCGCGCGAAAGCGGAGCGCAGGAACCGGAGTGTACGTAGAAGTACATGAGGATTCCGAGCACCGGATTCGCGCGAGATGCCAAGCGCAGTAGCTTATTCAGAGGTTTCTCAGCGGCGTCCGCGACGTTGCGGTCTATCGCTGTGCAGCGATACGCGAATCATGGCGCCGTCCTGGGCGGAGCCGTCGAGCGCGGCGATCGCGTTGCGCGCTTCGTGGCCTTCCATTTTCAATTCGGCGAAGCCCTTGCACTCGCCGCTGAACAGATCTTTGGCCATGCGCAGTCCGAACACGCGGCCATGCGTGGCGAACAGTTGCTGCAGGGATGTTTCGGTCATCGATCGCGGCAGTCCGCGTACATCCAGTGTCAGCATTCGGTTTCTCCAATGCAAAAAGGCGCGGGGACATTGCGTCCCCGCGCGGGCGTAGCTGGCAGCAACTCAAGCGGCGCTGACGTTCTCGGCCTGCAGTCCTTTCTGGCCCTGCGTGACTTCAAAACTGACGCGCTGGCCTTCCTGCAAGGTGCGGAAGCCCGAGCCGGTAATGGCGCGGAAATGCACGAACACATCCGGGCCGCTTTCGCGACTGATGAAGCCAAAGCCCTTGGCGTCGTTGAACCACTTTACGGTGCCGACCTGACGATCCGACATAAAAACTCCTGGAACATGGGTGGATGAAATCGGCTTGCTCATGGACAAGCCGGGGTACTGGTGTGCAAGGAGTGCGGAGGAGACGCCGGAGCGGATCGTAGGATCGGGGCATCGGGTCACGAACTGCAGTGAGCCCGGCAGACACAGAAACCCAAGTATACTACACAATTTGGGGTACGGGAATGCGTACCGGATTAAGGCATGAACGCAGGCATTTTCGACGCGATTCTGATTGGCGGCGGCCACAACGGCCTGACCTGCGCGGCCTATCTGGCCAAGGCGGGCATGAACGTCTGCGTACTGGAAAAGCGGGGTGTGGTCGGGGGTGCGGCGGTGACCGAGGAATTCCACCCCGGCTTTCGCAATTCGGTGGCTGCCTACACCGTGTCGCTGTTGCAGCCGAAAGTGATCGCCGACCTGGATTTGCCTGCGCACGGGCTGCGAATCGTTTCGCGCAAACTCAACAATTTTCTGCCGCTTGGGGATGAAGGTTATTTGCTGACCGGCGGCGGCAGTACGCAAAAACAAGTGGCCAAATTCTCGCGCCGTGATGCGGAACAGCTGCCCGAATACGAACGCCGTCTGGATGCCATCGCTGACGTCTTGCGCGATCTCGCGCTGCAACCGCCGCCAAACGTCGCCGATGGCGGTTGGCTGAAGGCGCTGCCGGAATTGCTACGCGCCGGGAAAATCGGCAAGCGTCTCAAGTCGCTGGATGCAACGTTACGCACTGATTTGCTGGACCTGTTCGCAATTTCCGCCGGCGAATACCTGGATCGCTTTTTCGAGAGTGAGCCGATCAAAGCCGTACTCGGTTTCGATGGCATCGTCGGCAACTATGCCAGTCCGTTCACGCCCGGCAGTGCATATGTGCTGCTGCATCACGTGTTCGGCGAGGTCAATGGCGTCAAGGGCGCGTGGGGTCACGCGATTGGCGGCATGGGCGCGATCACCCAGGCGATGGCCCGGTCGGCCAGTGCGGCCGGTGCGCACATCCGCACCGATTGCGGCGTGCGCGAAATCCTGGTCGAACGCGGTCGCGCGGTTGGTGTGGTCACCGAAAAGGGCGAGACCTTGCGGGCACGCCGCATCGTCGCCAACGTCAACCCCAAATTGCTGTACGAACGCCTGCTCGATCCGGGTGTGGTACCGGCGCCGGTGCGCGAGCGCATGGCCAATTGGCGTTGCGGCTCCGGCACGTTCCGCATGAACGTGGCGCTATCGCGATTGCCGAACTTCCGTTGCTTGCCCGGCGACGGCGATCACCTCACCGCCGGCATCATCATGGCGCCAAGTCTGGACTACATGGATAGGGCGTATCTGGATGCTCGCGCAACCGGCTGGTCGAAGAATCCGATTGTGGAAATGTTGATTCCTTCCACGCTGGACGATTCGCTCGCACCGCAAGGCCAACATGTCGCCAGCCTGTTCTGTCAGCACGTCGCACCGACGCTTTCCGACGGCCGCTCGTGGGACGATCACCGCGACGAGGTCGCGGACGTGATGATCGCGACAGTCGATCGTTTTGCGCCCGGCTTCAAGGATTCGGTTCTGGGTCGCCAGATCAAGTCGCCGCTGGACCTGGAACGAGATTTCGGCTTGATCGGCGGCGATATCTTCCATGGCGCACTGTCGCTGAATCAATTGTTCAGCGCGCGCCCTATGCTCGGCTATGCAAATTATCGCGGCGCAGTTCCGGGGTTGTATCTGTGCGGCGCCGGCACGCATCCGGGTGGTGGCGTCACCGGCGCGCCGGGACATAATGCGGCGCAGGTGATCCTCAAGGATTCGCGTCACCGCAGGAAACTCTGAATAATCTGCTGCGCTCGGCAGATTGCGATCCGGCGGTGCTCGGAATCCTCACATACGCAGAAGTATGCTCCGGTTCCTGCACTCCGGCGGCTCGCAATCCACCTTCGCTCGCGACGATTCTTCAGAGGTTTCCGAGTTGCTTGTGCAAATCCCGTAGCTCGGTCTTTTCTTCCGCAACCAGCGCCGACAGTCCCTGCTCGGTCACCTTGGCATCGAGTTCGTCGCGGCGTTGCTGCAAGGTCTGTCGATCAAGCTGGCCGATGGCGGCAATGAATTCTGCACGCAGGACGTCGTCCTCGCCGGGGAATTCCATGACTGCTAGTTTTTGCAGCCAGCGAACCTCGTCGCGTTCACCGAAGTGTTCCAGCAGCACGGCGCTGGAAATTCCCGGGCGCTCGCGGCACAGGCCGATCAATTCGCCGAGCAACGCAATGCCCGGCTGGCGCAAGGTGGCGAACCGCCACGGCGGCCGCAGCGATTCGGCGAACGCCGGATGCTGCACGAGCAGACCAACGGTTGTCCGCACCAGGCTGCGTTCCGGTGGCCGCGCGGTTTTCCGCAGCACGGCGACAGGTGCGTCGATGCGCAGTTTTACGTTGGCGATACGATCGAGCTCGTCGAGCATCAGGTCGCGGAAAGCGCCGTCGGGAATCTGCGCCAGCAATGGGCGGGCGTGTTCGGCCAGCCGCGCCTTGCCGTCGAGACTGGCCAGATTTGCGTCCTTTCCGAGCTCAGCGAAAAAGAATTCCGAGAGCGGCGTGGCGTGCTGCAGCCGCTGCTCGAAGCCAGCCTGGCCTTCCTGGCGCACCAGCGAATCCGGATCTTCGCCGTCGGGCAGAAACAGAAAGAACGCCTGACGTCCATCACGCATGCGTGGCAGCACGGACTCGACCGCGCGCCACGCGGCCTGACGGCCGGCACGATCGCCATCGAAGCAGAAATAGACATCCGCGCATTGCCTGAACAGCAATTCGGCGTGATCGCGTGTGGTTGCCGTGCCCAGCGTCGCCACGGCCTGGGTGATGCCGTGCTGGAACAGGGCGATCACGTCCATGTAACCTTCAACCACGATCAGGCGCGGAATCTTGCTGTGCGCCTGCCGCACCTGCCACAGCGCGTACAGTTGCTGGCCCTTGTGGAACAGCGGGGTTTCGGGTGAATTGAGATATTTGGGCGTGTTCTCGGGCGTAAGAACACGGCCGCCAAATGCGATGACGCGACCGCGTCGATCCTGGATCGGAAACATCACGCGATCGCGGAAGCGGTCGTACTTCGTGCCGCGCTCGCCGCTGGTCAGCATGCCGGCTTTTTCCAGCAGGGAAATGCGCTGCGGATTCGTGCCGAGTGCGGACTTGATCCCATCCCAGGCATCGGGCGCGTAGCCCAGACCGAAACGTTCGATCGTCTGCGCATCGAGGCCGCGGGCGTCGAAATACGCGTGCGCCTTGCCGCTTTTGCCGAGCTCGCGCTGGTAATACTTCGCGCAGGCGTCGAGCAGGGTATACAGATCCGCGGAATCTTCCTGCGGCGTGCGCTTGCCGCCGCCTTCGTACGGCACCTTCAGGCCCGCGCGCGTGGCCAGTTCCTCGATCGCATCGACGAATTCCAGCCGGTCGTACTCCATCAGGAATTTGATCGCGCTGCCGTGCGCGCTGCAACCGAAGCAGTGATAGAACTGCTTGGTCGGGCTGACCGTGAACGAGGGCGAACGCTCGTCATGGAACGGGCAGCGGGCGGACCAGTCGCGTCCGGATTTCTTCAACGGCACACGTTGCTCGATCACCTCGACGATGTCGATGCGTGCGAGCAGGTCGTCGATGAATTTTTCGGGAATGCGGCCGGCCATGCGATAACCCGTATCTCAGGCCCGCATACTGCGTTACACGGGCTGCTGCGCTGCTCACATACTAACGCGTATGCTCCGCTGCTCGCAGCCTGCGAGCCTTGCCTGCGAACCTGATCTGCGGGTTCTCGATCTCAATGGATAACCCGGGCGGTCAAGCTTCTTCGGGAATCAACCACCACAGCAGGAGATAAACCAGGACGCCGGGGAACGCGACCGACAAAACCGACAGGAGCACGTAGGCGATGCGCGTATAAGTGGGATCGAGACCAAAATGTTCGGCCAGCCCACCGCAGACGCCGGCGATCTTGCAGTCGCTGCGCGAACGGCGCAGTGGTTTTTGATCGCTCATACCGGCATCTCCAAAAGCGGCAATCCCGCCATACCAGCGGGGAGGCGAAACCTATTGAGTCAATCTCGCCTTGACTCGCTCCGACAGCTTGCCCATATCGGTACGACCGGCGACCTTGGCCTTGACCAGACCCATTACCTTGCCCATGTCCTTCGGACCCGCCGCGCCGGATTCGGCGATGGCCGCGGCAATGGCGGCATCGACCTCTTCGGCGGAAAGTTGCGCCGGCAGGTAGCCTTGCACGACGCCGATCTCGTAGGTTTCCTTGTCGGCGAGATCCGTGCGACCGGCTTTCTGAAACTGCTCGACCGAATCGCGGCGCTGCTTGAGCGCTTTTTCCAGCACCGCAAGGACCTGTGCATCGTCGAGCATGATGCGCTCGTCCACTTCGCGCTGCTTGATCGCGGCGTTGATCAGGCGGATCACGCCCAGGCGTTCCTTGTCGCCGCCCTTCATGGCGATTTTCATGTCTTCGACGAGTTTTTCTTTCAGGCTCATGGGTTGGTTCCGGATGCCGAAAACACAAACGGCCGGGCGCTCGCGCGACCGGCCGCAGTCACAGCGAAACGCGCAGGCTCAGTACAAGCGCTTGCGCTTGGTCACATCGCGCGAGACGCGGCGCAAATGGCGTTTGACCGCGGCGGCGGCCTTGCGCTTGCGTTCCTGCGTCGGCTTTTCGTAGAACTCGCGCTTGCGAGTTTCGGCCAGTACGCCGGCCTTTTCGCAGGTGCGCTTGAAACGGCGCAGCGCGAACTCGAAAGGCTCGTTCTCGCGCACTTTGACGTTGGGCATGGAGTCTCCGCTGTACACTAATGCCCGGACAACCGGGCGAGCCGCATATTTTACCGTGTCAAACCTGAAAATTGCAAAATCAGGCCCTGTGCTGGGCGTGGAAACCTCTTGCGACGAAACCGGCGTGGCCGTGTTCGATACGCAACGCGGTCTGCTTGCGCATACCCTGTATAGCCAGATCGCCATGCACGCCGAGTACGGCGGCGTGGTGCCGGAGCTGGCCAGCCGCGACCATGTGCGCAAATTGCTGCCCTTGATCCGGGGAACCCTGGCCAACGCCGGCATGAACACGCGTGACCTTGGCGGCGTGGCCTATACCGCCGGTCCCGGGCTGGTCGGCGCCTTGCTGGTCGGAGCCTCGGCCGCGCGCGCGCTGGCCTGGGCGCTTGAGGTTCCGGCGATCGGCGTACACCATATGGAAGGTCACCTGCTCGCGCCGCTGCTCGAAGCCGACCCGCCGCAGCCGCCGTTCGTGGCTCTGCTGGTATCCGGCGGGCATTCGATGCTGGTCGAGGTATCCGGTATTGGCCGTTACCGGTTGCTGGGCGACACGCTGGACGACGCTGCCGGCGAGGCGTTCGACAAGACCGCCAAGCTGATGGGTCTGCCGTATCCGGGTGGTCCGGCGTTGGCGAAACTGGCCGAATCCGGCACGCCCGGGCGCTTCAGATTTTCGCGACCGATGACCGATCGGCCCGGTCTGGATTTCAGCTTCAGCGGTCTGAAAACCCAGGTCCTGCTCGCCTATCAGGCGCATGCGGAGGAGCCCAACGCCAAGGCCGATATCGCGCGCGGCTTCGAGGATGCCATCGTCGAAACCTTGCTGATCAAGTGCCGGCGTGCGCTGCAGGCAACCGGTTGCAAGCGTCTGGTGATCGCCGGTGGTGTCGGCGCCAACCGCAAGCTGCGCACGCAACTGGCCGACACGGCGCAGCGCGAAGGCTTTCGCGTGTATTTTCCGCGTCTGGAATTCTGCACCGACAACGGGGCCATGATCGCACTGGCCGGCGCCCTGCGCCTGCAGGCCGGCCTGCACGACGGCCCGGAAATCAAGGTGACGCCGCGCTGGGATCTGGAATCGCTGCCGCCCTTGGAGCCGGCCTGAATGGACACCGTCTTCATCGAAGACCTGCGCATCGAAACCGTCATCGGCATCTATGACTGGGAGCGCAAGATCCGCCAAACCGTCGCCCTCGACCTGGAAATGGCGTTCGACAATCGCGGGCCGGCGGCGAGCGATCGCATCGAAGATACGCTCGATTACAAGAAGATCGCCAAGCGCCTGATTGGCTTTGTCGAAGCATCCCATTTCGAGCTGGTGGAAACGCTGGCCGAGCGTTGCGCCGATATCGTGCGCAGTGAATTTGGCGTTGCGTGGTTGCGCTTGAAGTTGTCCAAGCCCGGTGCGGTGACCGGCTCGAAGGCAGTGGGCGTCGTCATCGAACGCGGCGAACGGCTGACATGACCTCGTTGCCGTCATTCCGGCAGGGACTGCCGGAATCCAGTTGCCACGGATGGCATCCCTGCAGTCTGGATACCGGCAGTCCCTGCCGGCATGACGAGCCGTGACACGCGTCTGGCTCAGCCTGGGTTCCAATATCGATGCGGAGCGTCATCTGGCGGCCGCATTGGACGAATTGCGCGAGCGCTTCGGCGATATCGAGGTTTCCCCGGCATATCGGTTTGCGCCAGTGGGTTTCGACGGTCCGGATTTCATCAATCTTGCAGTCGGCATCAACGCCACTCTGGAGCCGGAGGCGCTGAACGACTGGCTGCACGCGCTCGAAGACCGCCACGGCCGCCGCCGTGACGTGCCGCGCTATTCCAGCCGCACGCTGGATGCCGATATCGTGTTGTACGGCGCGCGCGTCGTGCGCGGCCCGGAGCATCTGGAGATTCCGCGGCCGGAGCTTGCCCACGCGTTCGTCCTGCAACCGCTGGCCGATATTGCCGCAGACGTGAGTCATCCGGTTTCAGGAATCAGTATCGTTCAGCTGTGGCGCGAATGCAGCGAAGCACCGGGTACGCCCGTGGCGCTGTGACGTGAATCAGATTGCCAGTGAACGGCCGCCGTCCACGTTGAGGACTTGTCCCGTCGTGAATGTCGCATCACGCAGCAGGAACAGCACAGCGGTGGCGATTTCTTCCGGCGTCCCCGTTCGCTGCAGCGGTGTGCGTGCGACCAGTTCGCGTTGATCGGCATAGCCCTGGCCTGAATCCGGCCAGAGAATGGCGCCCGGCGCGATGGCGTTCACGCGCACCTTCGGTCCGAGGTCCTTCGCCAGCGCCCGCGTCATCATTGCCAGCGCGGCCTTGGCCATGCAGTACACCGCGTGATTCGGCAGCGGACGCTCGGCGTAGATGTCCACCAGGTTGACGATGCTGCCCTGGACACTTTGCAGATGCGGCACAGCGGCCTGGGCGAGGAAAAACGGCGCGCGCGCATTGCTGGCGAAAAGCTCGTCCCACTGCGCTGGCGTGACCGCACCAAGCGGCGTGGCATAGAACGCGGACGCGTTGTTGATCAGTGCATCGAGCCGGCCGTAGCGAGAAATACACTTTTCCACAATTTGCACAAGCTGATCGAGGTCGGCAAGATCGGCCTGGATCGCCAACGTGCTGCCGGCACGGACGGTTTCCAGTTCCGCACACAATGCCTCCATTTCCGTGCCCGAATGGCGATAGTGCAGGGCCAGATCGTAGCCGGCCGCGTGCAGCGCGCGTGCGATGTGCGCGCCGACGCGCTTGGCTGCGCCGGTGATCAGGGCGACGGGACGCTGCTCACGGGCGGGTTTCATGCGAGGATTGCAACGCATTTTCGGAAGGATTGCCAGCGTGCGCGTGGAATTGCCCAAACCCGGAGACGACGAACGCGCCCACAGCGAGCACGTCGCGGCATTGGTCCGGACGGAAATCGCCGCTGCGGGCGGTGCTCTGGATTTCGCCCGTTACATGGAATTGGCACTCTACGCACCGGGCCTTGGCTACTACAGCGCCGGTGCCGCCAAGTTCGGCGCCGCAGGTGATTTTGTCACTGCGCCGGAACTGGGCTTCGTTTTCGCGCGCTGTCTGGCGCGAGCGCTGGTACCGATGTTGCTCGAAACCGGAGGCGATGTTCTCGAGCTCGGCCCCGGCAGCGGCGCACTGGCCGCGCAACTGCTGTTGGAACTGGAACGTCTGGGCGCATTGCCGCAGCGCTATCGCTTGTTGGAAACCAGCGCCGATCTGCGCGAACGCCAGCGTGTGCGCATTTTGCAGCATTGCCCACATTTACAAAATCGGATCGAATGGCTGGACGCGCCACCCGCCGAAGCCTGGTCCGGTGCGCTGATCGGCAACGAAGTACTTGACGCGCTGCCGGTGCGCTTGTTCGCGTTGCGAGATGAGGGCCTGTTCGCGCGTGCGGTCGGTGTCGATGACGATGGGCGTATTGTCTGGCGCGAGGTTCCCGCCGATGCCGCGTTGACTGCGTCGGTACGCGCCGTAATCGGCGATCTGAACGCGTTGCCGCGCCCGTACTTGTCGGAAGTTTGCCCGATGCTGGCGCCGTGGTTCGCGGAAGTGACGCGTTCTCTGGAACGGGGTACAGCGCTGTTTGTCGACTATGGCTATTCCCGCGCCGAGTACTACACGCCGCAGCGCCGCGAAGGCACCCTGCGTTGCCAGTATCGTCAGTGCGCGCACGATGATCCGCTGATCCTGCCGGGCCTGCAGGACATCACCGCCCACGTGGATTTCGATGCGCTGACGCTAGCCGGCGCAGCCACCGGATTCGAGCTGGTCGCGCACGCATCGCAGGCCCAATTTCTTATGGTGCACGGACTGGATGAAGTGTTCCGCGCGGCGTATGCGCAGGCCCCGGACGAAACCATACGTTACCGGCTTGCTCAGGAGGTCAAACGCCTGACCCTGCCGGGGCAGATGGGCGATAGTTTCCGGGTAGCGGAATTGCGCCGGGCAGCGCGCAGCGCAATTGTCCGTACATCTGCCACTGGATAGTTGTCTACGCCCCGGGTTGCACGTATAGTCGCGCGCCAGACAGGGGGCGCGACCAGCGCCGGTCGACACTCAGTGCCATGGCGGTACGTTTTTCCAACTTGATTCTTGGGGTTCCGTCATGATTTTTTCGTATCGCACCGGCTTCGGTGCTTTCGCGCTCGCATGTGTGTTGGGTATTTCGCTGTCTGCTTCGGTACTGGCCAGGGACGAAGATACGCCCCCGGTCATGTCAGCCCAAGCCTATGCCGAGGCCGCTGGATTGCCGGCCGTGCTGACCGTCACCAAGGAAGATCACCACGACGTCCTGCCGTCCTTGCGTAACGCGGTGCTGCCGCCGGGTGGCTATGGCAAGCGCACGAACTTCGAGGGCCTGATTCCGCTGCCGCCGGGTTCGACCGATCAGGTCGACGGCGCGGTGCAGAGCACGACCAGCCCAACTCTCAACACGCCCGGCGCGATCCACAACATGGACGGTGTTGGCAACGGGTTTACCGGCCCGCAGGGCACTTTCTTTATTCAATATGCACCGCCGGATACCGAGGGCGCCGTGGGCTGGACGCAATTCGTCTCGCTGGTCAACACCGGACTTGCGGTGTTCGACAAGACCACCGGCAATGTGGTGTACGGACCGGTGCCGACGAGCACGCTGTGGTCGGGTTTCGGCGGTGGCTGCGAATCCAACAACGATGGAGACGCCGTGGTGATCTACGACCGCGCTGCCAACCGCTGGGTGGTTTCGCAGTTCTCCGTGAACAGCCTTCCCTATTTGCAGTGCGTGGCGGTATCGCAGACCTCCGACGCCACCGGCGCCTGGAACCGCTACTCGTTCAATTACGGCAACAGCAATTTCCCCGACTACCCGAAAATGGGTTCCTGGCCGGATGCCTATTACGAAACCTTCAACGTATTCGCGCCAAACTTCATTGGCGCCAATGTGTGCGCGTATGACCGCACGAATATGCTGGCGGGCAATGCCGCCACGCAGCAGTGTTTCCAGTTGTCGAGCGCTTACGGCGGCGTGCTGCCATCCGATCTGGATGGTGCGAAACCGCCGCCGGCCGGTTCGCCGAATTACCTGATCAACTACGGAACCAAGAAGCTCAATCTGTGGAAATTCCACGTCGATTGGACGACGCCGGCAAACACCACGCTCACCGGGCCTACCGCAATTACCGTCGCTGCGTTTGCGCCTGCATGCGCGGGTGGCACCTGCATTACCCAGCCCGGCACAACCAACCAACTCGATTCGCTGGCCGATCGCATGATGTTCCGCCTGGCCTATCGCAACTTTGGCGCTCACCAATCCCTCGTTGCCAGTCATTCGGTCCAAGTGATCAAAAAAACAAATGTCTACTCCGGCGCACGCTGGTACGAAATCCGCAGTCCGGGTACGACACCGGTGGTCTACCAGCAATCCACTTTTGCGCCGGATACTACGTTCCGCTGGATGCCGTCCATTGCCATGGACAGCGCCAGCGACATCGCGCTCGGTTACAGCGCGTCGAGCAGTACCACTAGCGTCTATCCGTCAGTGCGCTATACCGGACGCACTTCCAGCGACGCGCTCAGCACGATGGAAACCGAAGTTACCCTGTTTGCCGGCAGTGGTTCGCAGTCCGGCGGCCTGCATCGTTGGGGCGATTACAGCGCCATGACGGTTGATCCGGTTGACGACTGCACGTTCTGGTATACGAACGAATACATCGCCAGTAACGGCTCGTTCAACTGGAAAACCCGCATTGGTTCATTCAAGTTTCCAAATTGCACACCAGCACCCCTCGCCTACCTGCTGACCTACACTACGGATGGCAACGGCACGATCAGCGGTACGACGCCACAAGCCGTGGCGCCAGCTGGCAGCGGCACGGCGGTAACGGCAGTCCCGTATGCCGGTTATCACTTTGTGCACTGGAGCGATGGTAAAACCACGGCAACACGCACGGATACCAATGTCCAAGGAAACATCAACGTGCAGGCGCAGTTTGCGGTCAATGTTCTGGTGTTCACTCCGGCGCCGGGTTCAGTAACCCAGGGCGATCCATTGGGCACGGTAATCGTGACCGAGCAGGATGGCAGCAACAACACGATTGCCGACAATGCGATGGTTGATTTCACACTTGCCTACTGCAGTGGCGCGACGCTGGATTTGGGCACGGCGACGATGAGCAGTGGCGTGGCGACATTGCCGACCGGCCAGCGCTTCTACAACCTGGCGGGCAGCCCGCAGATTACAGCTTCAATCGTCGGTACCAGTCCAATCGCGCCTGTCAATGTGTCGTTAAGCGTGACCGCCAACAGCGACATGATTTACCCGGATGGTTTCGACGGCTGCCGGCCGTAAGACGTCTCGCCTTGCAACACGAGATCCCGCGGTTCACGCCGCGGGATTTTTACATCCGTTTACAAGTCGATCGTTGCGCCTTGTCAAGCCAATAAATATAGTCTGAGCGTCAGACGAGGGGCTTGCAGCCAAACATTTGGCAGCGCCAAGCAGGCAACGTACGCACGCACGCAGCGAGTTTTTCCAAGTTGAGGTTTTCATGTTGATTCGCAACCACGCCGTTATCGGCGTGCTGACTTTTCTGTGCACGATTTTCAGCGCGGCGCCGACTCGGTCGGTCTATGCGGCGCAACCGGATGGTGTGCCCCCGGCTGTCCCGCAAATCACCCAGGCGATCAATCCGGCGCAGTTGACGCCGATGCAGAACAACGTTCCACCCGATGTTACTGCTGCGATTGGCACCGCCAACGATCTGGGCGAGGTGAGCGACAGCCTGCAATTGAACGACATGCTGCTGCTGCTGCAGCGTCCAGCCGAACAGGAACAGGCGCTGCAAGAGTTCATGGCCGAGCAGACCACGCCCGGCTCGCCGAATTATCACAACTGGCTCACCGCCGAACAGGTAGGGCAGTATGGTCCGGCGCAATCGGATATCAACACCCTCACTGGTTGGCTGCAAGCGCAGGGATTCACCGTCAATCGGGTGTCTGCCGACGGCATGACGATTGATTTTTCCGGTACGGCCGGACAAGTCCGCCGGACCTTCGAGACGGAAGTACATAACCTGAATGTCGACGGCGTTGAGCACATCGCCAACATCAGCGTGCCGGTGATCCCGAGCGCCCTGGCGCCAGCCGTGACCGGCATCGTGTCGATCAACGACTTCAAGCCGCACACGAATTTCAAGCCGAAGCCCGCCTACACCTTTGGCAGCCCTGCCACCTACGCCGTAGTGCCGGCCGATCTGGCCACGATCTACAACCTGAACCCGTTGTTCAACGCCTCGCCTACGGCAATCGATGGCACCGGACAGACGATTGTTCTCATTGAAGATACCAACGTCTACAAAACCAGCGACATCACCACGTTCCGTTCAACTTTTGGGTTGCCCACCGCCACCTTCAGCACGGTGCATCCGGGCAGTTGCAGCAATCCAGGTGACAAGACGGGCGACGACGGTGAAGCAGAGCTGGATGTGGAATGGGCTGGCGCCGCGGCACCGGGCGCAATACTGAAGCTTGCTTCCTGCAAAAACACATTGACTACGTTCGGCGGTCTGCTCGCGATGCAAAACCTGAACACCGCGAACGACGCAGCTCGGCTGTGGAGCCTCAGCTACGGGTTTTGTGAAGCAGCAAACGGCGCGACTGCGAATGCCGCGTATAAATCGACTTACCAAACTGCTGCGGCGCGTGGAGTTTCGGTCTTTGTTTCTTCTGGCGATGAAGGCGCTGCGAGTTGCGACGCCAATCTATCGCAGGCAACTCACGGCATCGGCGTAAGCGGGTTTGCTTCCACGCCATATAACGTGGCCGTCGGCGGCACCGATTTCGGCGATACCTATGCCGGCGACGACAGCACCTACTGGGGTGCGACCAATACCTCGAACTATGGATCGGCGCTTTCGTACATCAACGAGATTCCGTGGAATGATTCCTGTGCAAGTCAATTGCTGGCAACTTACTTTTACAACCACCCCCCCACCACGGGGACATATGCGGGATATACGGTCGGCAATGGAACCACGTATGGCAGTGGCGGCTTCTGCAATAGCCAATTCGGAGAATCGACCTATACGTACAATAGGAACACATATTATAACTTCCTAACCACTGCTTCCGGCAGCGGCGGCCCCAGCGGCTGCGCTACCGGCTCGCCCTCGATGGGTGGCGTGGTCAGCGGAAGCTGCGCAGGTACCGCCAAGCCATCGTGGCAAGCCGGGTTCCTCGGCAATCCGGCGGATGGCGTGCGCGACATTCCCGACGTTTCCCTGTTTGCCGCCAATGGTCAGTGGAGGCACTACTACGTGTATTGCTACACCGGCAGTTCCAACTATGGCGGCACGGCATGCACGGCCGGTAACCCAAGCGTGTGGTCCGGCGCTGGCGGTACTTCGTTTTCTTCGCCGATCATGGCCGGAATGCAGGCGCTGGTGAACCAGAAAAACTCAGCGACGGGCACGGGCAATCCGAATTCCACGTACTACTCGCTCGCTGCTGCCGAATACGGTGTTGGCGGCAGCTCAACCTGCAATTCAACCCTGGGCAATGGCGTGGCGTCGGGCTGTATTTTCTACGACGTGACCCAGGGCGATATGGACGTGAACTGCACGGGCACCAACAATTGCTATCTTGACGGTGCCACGAATGGCGTGTTGTCCACGTCCAATTCTACCTACCAGCCTGCCTACGGCACGCAGACGGGATGGGATTTCGCCACCGGCATCGGCACCGTAAACGCATGTAACTTGGTCAACAACTGGACGGGTACGCCGGGGACTTTGGCGTGTTCGCAGGCAGGTCCGGCCACCAAACTCGCATTCACCGTCGAGCCCAATGCGAGCTACGCATCAAACGCGCCAATCACGGTGGCGGTGAGCGTCGAGGACGCCAGTGGCAACGTCGTCACGACTGACACCTCGAATGTCAGCCTGACGTTGAGCGGCGGTGGGTTTGGCGCGAGTTTGTCGGGCACGACAACGGTAGCGGCAGTTACCGGTGTCGCGACGTTCTCGAACCTGATGGTGAATAAAGTTGGCACGGCCTACAAGCTCAATGCGACCGACGGATCGCTGACCGCTACGGCAAGCGCGCCATTCAATATCACGGTCGGCGCACCGGCTACGGTCACCTACGTCACGCAACCAGCGGCTGGCAGCAATATCACGGCGGGCAACGCGTTCATCGTGATTGCGAACGTGAAGGACAGCGGTGGCAATCCCGTATCCGGCGACAATGTGTCGCTGGCGATCGGCAACAATCCGGGCGGCTCGACCTTGTCCGGCGGCGGCACGGTAGCTACCGATGCGAACGGCAATGTCACGTTTGGCAGCGTTTCGCTGGACAAGGTCGGCACGGGTTACACCTTGACCGCCAGCGATGGCGTGGCGCCGACGGCGACCAGCAACAGTTTCAATATCGTTGCCGGTGTGGCCACGCAATTGGTGTTTACGCAGGATCCGCTGGATGTCGTGCAGGGGCTGACGCAAACGCAGTCGCAAGTGACCGAGGAAGATCAGTTCGGCAACGTGATCACATCCGACAACAGTAGCGTGGTGAATTTCACCGTAGCAGCCTGCGGCGGACCGGTGAGTTTGGGTTCTGCCGCGATGGCGAGCGGCGTTGCAACGCTCGCGAATAGCGCGCAACGGTTCTACACCGTGACTACTGGCTTGACCGCGAATGCCGCCAGCAGCGGAACATTCTCGGGGACAGCCATGAGCGGCACGTTCAACGTGACCGCCAACGCCGGTCTGGTCTTCAGCGACGGCTTCGAAGGCTGCCGATTGTAAGCTGGCTTGTTTTGCAATTCGCAATCCCGCGGGTCACGCCGCGGGATTCGCCGCGGACATGGCGGCCGCGATCGCGCCCAGGCGCGCCTCGCGCAGTGCAGCGCCGAGTTTGGGGCCGCTCAATCCTGCATCCAGCAGCGGTTGCGCCTTGGGTTGCAACGCGGCGTGGAACAGGGCGGTGAGGTAGCGCGCCTGTGGATAATCGCTGTCGGCCATGCCGGCGCGACCACGTTTGTCGGCGGCGCAGGCGAGCAGGAATTGCGGCAGGCGCTTGGGCTGGCGAAAGGCGTCGAGCTTTTCGAACAATTCCAGAATCGTGTTGGCGCGAAGTTCGAATGCAGTGTGCGCAAGCAAGTGCAGGCAACACACCAATTCCGCCAATGCCGCGTATTCGGTCGGCACTTTCAGGCGTGCCGCGAGTGCGCGCAGCGGCGCGACACCGGTGTGTTCGTGGCCACGGTGCGACGGCAACACATCGGCTGGCGTTAGTGCCTTGCCCAGATCGTGGGTGAGCGCGCACCAGCCAATGAGCGCATCGCCGGGAGCCAGGCGCGCGGCCATGTCCAGCACCATTTCCAGATGCGCGCCGGTATCGATTTCCGGATGGTATTCGGCGCGTTGGGGTACGCCGTAGAGCGCATCGACTTCCGGCATCAGTCGCGCCAGTGCGCCGCACGCGCGCAAGCTGCGCACGAACGCGCTCGGCGTCGGCTCCGCCAGCGCCTTGGCGGTTTCAGTCCAGACGCGCTCGGGCACGAGATGGTCGACCTCGCCGCTATTCACCAGCGCCTGCATCAGCGCCAGCGTTTCGTCGGCGATGCGGAAATCGCGCGTGGCGTAGCGTGCGGCAAAGCGCGCCACGCGCAGCACGCGCACCGGGTCTTCGGCGAACGCGGGGGAGACGTGACGCAACACGCGATTGCGCAAATCCGCCGCGCCGCCGAACGGATCGATCAGCTCGCCGTGTTCGTCCTGCGCGATCGCATTGATGGTCAGGTCGCGGCGGCGCAGATCGTCCTCCAGCGTGACCGAAGGGTCGATGTCGAAGGCGAAGCCATGATAACCATGTCCGGTCTTGCGTTCGCTGCGCGCAAGCGCGTATTCCTCGTGAGTTTGCGGATGCAAAAACACCGGGAAATCCTTCCCAACCGGCTGGTAGCCCAGGCGCAGCAGATCGTCCGGTGTGGCGCCGACGACGACGTAATCGCGATCCTTGACGGCCAGGCCGAGCAGGCGATCGCGCACGGCGCCGCCGACCAGATAGGTTTTCATGCGCGCATTATGCGACATCGCCGCGCTTTCACGCCGTCTGCATGCCGCGGTTGGGAGACTGCGCGGTCGATCAAGGAATATCACCATGAGAACGCTGCTTCTGGCCGTCATTGCCGCCAGCCTGCTCGGTTGCGCCGGTTCCGCCACGCGTCCCGCGTCCACGCCGAAGGATGCTCTGTACCGCGAACTGGGCGGCACCCCGGGTATCACCCGCGTGGTCGACCTGTTCTTTTTGCGCATCAACGCCGATGCGCGTATCAATATCCTGTTTGCGCATGTGGATCACGCCGATTTGCGTCGTCTGGTCATCGAGCAATTGTGTGTGGCGACCGGCGGTCCTTGTGTCTACACCGGCCGCAGCATGGAGGATGCGCACAGCGGGTTGAACCTTGCGAATGCCGATTTCGATGCTTTCGTCGGTGATCTGGCCGCGGCGTTGGACGATGCGCATGTGGCCAAAGCCAGCCAGGAGAGACTATTAGCACTGCTGGCGCCGATGCGGCCGCAAATCGTGGGGCAATGATCAGTGCCTGGTCACCGCGGTGCTGGTTGTCGGATCGTCGGAGGCAGCTGCCGGCGTGGCTGGACATACCACGTCCTTGCGCGGCGCATCGCTCGCAGGCGGCGCATAGGCCTGACCGATGCGCGGCAGACGCGAGGCCAGTGGCAGCACCTTGCCGTGCAGGCGCCAATCGTAGATCACGCTGAAGGCAAGCACGCGCGCCACGTATTCGCGGGTTTCCTTGTACGGAATCGTCTCGATGAAAAAATCCGGATCGAGTGCATCGCGCGCGTCGATCCAGCGCCCGACCGGATCGCTGCCGGCGTTGTAGGCAGCGGTCGCCAGCCATGGGCTGCCGTCGTAGCGCAGTGCCATGTTGCCCAGATAGCGCGTGCCGAGACGGATGTTCAATTCCGGATCGAACAGTGCGGCGGCGCCGGAGAATGCAACATTTTCCATTTTTGCCATCCGGCGCGCGGTGCCGGGCAGCAACTGCATCAGGCCCCAGGCATCGGCACCGGAGCGAGCGTCGCTGGTCCACGCGCTTTCCGCGCGGATGATCGCGTAGGCCCAGGCCGGATCGATGTCGGCCGCGTGCGCATCGGCGCGGATGCGTTGACGTTGCGCGAGCGGGAAGCGCAGATCGTAGTACTGCAAATCCGGGCCACGATTGAACGCGTATACCGCGCGGTCGTACCAGCCTTCGCGTGAGGCCAAGGCCGCGGCCTGATCGCGCTGTTCGTCGTTCAGGTGCGCCATCGCGAAATCCCATTCGCGTCGTGCATCAGTCAGGCGGTTGATGGCGAAGAACTCGAATGCGCGGGCCAGATTCGGATCACGTTGCAGCGCGGCGTCGGTAGCGGTATCGGATTCGATCTGCCGGGCGCAGATCCGGTACGGCTGCCGCAGCCAGTCGGCGGCAAGAAAGCCGTGGAAGTTTGCCTCTGTGGCAACGGACTCGAAGATCGGCGTGGCCGCGTCCGCACGATCGAGCTTGACCAGCACGCGCGCACGCAGATAGCGCCAGCGCGCGTCGGATTTTTGCGCATCGCTCATGGCATCGAGCGCAACGAGCGCGGATTTCCAGTCCTGTGTGGCCAGGGCGACGCGCACGCGCCATTCGCGGCTGGTGTCGTCGGTCGCAGCCGCGGGTAGGACGGTGAGCCGTTGCAGCGCATCGGGCGCGTAGCTGGACGCACGATACACCGCGATCGTGCGCAGGATGCGATCGCGCTGGTCCGCGTCGAAGTGGAAATGTGGAGAAAGTTGCGCCCAGCGCGTTTCGACGGCGTCGCTGTCGCGGCGCGCGAGACGTTCGAATGCAATGGCCGCGGCTTGGCGTGCGCGTGCGTCGTCCGGCCAGCTCGCCGCCTGCCCAAGCGCCGTCGCCGGATCGCGGATCGCGTTGGCAATGCGCTGCGCCTGCAGTTGCGCGTCGCCATCGAGCAGGGCCGCAAGCGTGTCCACCACGCCGGCGTTCGCGGCGGTGGCAGCCAGATCAATGCGCTGCCAGATCAGCGCTGGCGTCAGCTTGGCGTGCGTCCGCGCCCAGGCGACCACAGCGTCGCAGGCATCGGGCAGGGATTGCGCGGACAGCCACAGCGGTTCGACGTCGGCATCGAAATTCAGCGACTGCCCGAGCGCGATGCGCGCATGCAAGGCGTCGCAGCGCAGCGTTGTACTCGCTGCGTCCGCAGTATACAAATCCAGAAAATCCCGCCAATCCTCGCGGCGCGCCAGTTCCTTGAGAAAACTGTCGCGCCACAGTTGCGCGGGCAGGGAATCTGGCCACGCGGCGAGAAACTTTTCCGCCTGCGGCCGTTGCACATCGGTGATGCGATGCAGCAGCACGGCCAGCTGCAGATACGGGTACAACGGATAGCTTTCCAGGCCCGCGGCAAGTTTGCGCCAGGCGCCGTCCGGGCCGTGTTGCGCGGCTTCCCAGACCAGCGGAAAGCGTGCGCGCTGGTTGGCGCGGTCGTCGGCGTGCGCAGGCGCAAGCACGCACGCCGCCAGCAGCGTGCAAACGGTGGGAAGTACGCGTAAGTATGGACGTCCAAACATGATTTTGCACTGCGTCATTCAAGCCAGAGTGTAGCCGAACCTTGATATGGACGAGCGCATGGCCGACTACCCTAGCCAAAGGCGAGCGGCTGTGCCATTATTCGCCGACAATTACAATTTTTTCACAAACCGGCCAGGGAATATGGCCACCCCTTCACCCGTATTTCACGAATCTTCACTGAGGAGATTTTGTATGACTCGTCTACACTCCCGAGTATTGGCCGTGGGCTTGTGCGCGGCCGGCGGATTGATCCTGGCTTCGCTTGCGCCGCCTGTGTTTGCGCAGAACAAGCCCGGCAACGATGTGCAGAAGCTTGAAGCGATCGAAGTCACCGGTTCGCGCATCAAGAAAGCCGAAATCGCCGATCAGACGCCGGTGGTGACGATCACCGCCAAGGACATCGCGCAGACGGGCCTGGCCTCGATCGGCGACGTGATCCAGCAACTTTCGGTCAGTGGCTCGTCGCTGAACACCAAATTCAATTCCGCCGGCAACTTCGGCTTCGCGCCGGACGGCTCGGGCGTGGGTTCGGGTTCGACCACCATTTCGCTGCGCAATCTGAATCCGAAGCGTACGCTGATTCTTGTCGATGGCCTGCGCTGGGTGAACGAATCCTCGGCCTCGGGCGTGTCCGCCGCGGTCGATCTGAACACGATTCCGGCCGGCATCGTCGAGCGCATCGAAATTCTCACCGACGGCGCCTCGGCGCTGTACGGATCGGATGCGATCGCCGGCGTGATCAACATCATCACGAAGAAGTCGCAGGATGGTGGCGCGTTGCACGCCTATTACGGCGATTACTCGATCGGCGACGGCAAGACCGCGTCGGGCGATATTTCCTTCGGCGCGAACGGCGACCGTTACAAGGTTTTCGTCGACATCAGCCACTACAAGCAGAACCGGATCAGTTCCAACGACTGGGACCAGTCGCGTTATCCGACCCCGGGCATCAACGGCCAGCCCAATCCAGGCACGTGGAGTTCCGCGACGCCGTACACACGCGTGTTGTTCGATGTGCCCGGCGGCGGCGACGTGGTGCGGTCCGACGGAACGACCATCTGTTCGGACGGTTTTTGCAGCATCACCGCGAATGGGGTTGCTGGCGCGGATGGCCTGCAGAGCTTCCCCGACGGGTATCATCATTTCAGCACTGCAGATCGCTTCAATTACTCGCCCTACAACCTGTTGCTGACGCCGTCGGAGCGCACCGGATTCTTTGCCCAGACCGACTACAAACTCACCGACGACATCCACTGGTACGTAAAGGGCTTGTACAACACGCGTAAATCGGTCAATCAGGCCGCGCCGGAACCGATCTTCCTCGGCCAGGCGTTCTGCTTTCTGATCGACCGCTGCTACACGGTGAGTATCGACAAGACCAATCCGTACAACCCGTTCGGTTTCACGCTTGATTCCAACAGCCCGGACTTCGGCCTCGGCCGGCGCCCGATCGAAGGCGGCCCGCGCATATTCAGCCAGGACGTGGATACGCGCTATTTCGCGACCGGCCTGACCGGCGACTTCGGCTGGAACGAGCACACCTTCAACTGGGACGTAAACGTGGTGCGCTCTGACAACAACGCCACCCAGGATGTTACCGGCACCTACAACATGGCGCACATCCAGGAAGGCTTGGGCCCGCTGGACGCATGTCAGGCCGATCCGAGCTGCGTACCGATCAACCTGTTTGGCGGCCCGGGCACGCTCACGCCGGATATGCTCAATTACATCCTGTATCACGAACACGACACCAGCCATCAGGCGCTGGGCATCGTCACCGCCAACCTGTCGGGCGACCTGTTCCAGATGCCTGCCGGCATGCTGGATTTCGCCACCGGCTACGAGCATCGCAACCTGTCCGGCACCTACCAGCCGGATGCGGTCGTGGTCGCGGGCGATTCCAACGGTGTGCCGTCCAAGCCGACGTCCGGCGGCTACAACGTCGATGAGTTCTACGTCGAGCTGAATGCTCCGCTGGTCGCGGATGCTCCGTTCGCCAAGGCGCTGAACCTCGATGTCGCCTCGCGCTATTCGGACTACTCCACGTTCGGCAGCACCACCAACAGCAAGGTAGGCTTCCGCTGGCAGCTCAACGACGACCTGACTTTCCGCGGTACCTGGGCGCAGGGTTTCCGTGCACCGTCGATCGGCGAGTTGTACGGCACGTTCTCGCGTTTCGACGCCTACCTGACCGATCCTTGCAACCACGACAGCCCGATCGCCAGTCCGACGGTCGCGGCCAATTGCCACACGCTTGGGGTACCGGATCCATCTAGTTTCGAGCAATCCAATTCGCAGATCTCGGTACTCACCGGCGGCAACAGCAATTTGCAGCCCGAGAAATCGAAGAACACGACCTTGGGCGGTGTCTACAGCCCGTCGTGGGCCGAGAACACGGGCTGGTCGCAAAAGCTCGACTTCGAGCTGACTTGGTACAAGATCAACGTCAAGAATGCGATCCAGGCCAAGGATGCGCAAACCCTGCTCAACCGCTGCGCGGAGACACTTGATCCGGCCTTTTGCAGCGTGCAAGCGCGCAATGGCGCCGGTTACGTCGCCTTCCTCAACGACACCTTGGGCAATCTGGGTCGTGTCGAAACCCAGGGTTTCGATTTTGGTGTGACCTGGGCCGGTCCGGAATCGGATTGGGGTCGCCTGGGTGCGAGCTGGCAGAACACCTATGTCGACAAGTACAGCGCGATCGACACGAACACCGGGCTGGCGGAGCCGGACGGCGTTGGCATTGAAGTGCACGACAGCGGCATTCCGCGCATCCGCTCCACCCTGCGCCTGAACTGGGCGCTCGGTGACTGGAGTGCGGGCTACGCGTTCCGCTACATCGCGTCGATGACCGAGGACTGCGCCGGAGCTGCCGGCTTCGCAGTTTGCAACAATCCGCCCACTGCCCAGTTCCCGGATGGTTTCCACCGCCTCGGGGGGACGACCTTCCAGGATGCGCGCGTGTCATGGAACGTGCCACTGTCGATGCCGCTGACCGTGTCGGGTGGCGTCAACAACCTCTGGTCCCACGACCCACCGATCTGCCTGAGCTGCTCGCTCAATGGCTACGACGCGTCGAACTACGATCTGCCGGGCCGGTTCTGGTATGTGGAAGCGAGCCTGAAGTTCTGATCGAACCAATCCCTGCAAGCACTCACGGGCCGCCTAGTGCGGCCCGTTTTTTTTTGCGTCAGTTCATCGGTGCGACGGATTCCGGCAAACGGATGCGCGCGGCCAGCGGCAGGTGATCGGAAACCGGATGGGGCAGGGTCCACAGGCGTTCGATGTGGATGTTCGACGACGTCAGGATGTGGTCGATGGCGCGGCGCGGTCGCCAGCTTGGATAGGTCGCGGGCGACGCGGCGTCCGGCGGTGCCAGGCGCGTGTGCCGGAACAACGGCGCCAGTTCGCGGCTGTGCGCGGGACAATTCAGATCGCCCATCAGCACCGTGTTCGCCTGCATGCCGATGAGCTCGGCGAGAAAATCGAATTGACGTCTGCGCGCAGCCGGGCCGAGCGACAGGTGCGCGATCACCACGATCAGGGCAGTGTCGCCGGTACCGAAACGCGCCCACAGCGCGCCGCGTCCGGGAATGCGGCCGGGCAGCGGATAATCGCGTACCTCATCCGGCTCGATGCGCGTGAGCAGGCCGTTGGCTGATGCCGCGAAACGCGCCACCTTGCGGTTGGGCTGGTGGCTCCAGTAGGGAAAATCGGCGGCCTCGGCGAGGTACTGGGTCTGGTTGACGAAACCCGAGCGCAGGCTGCCGGCGTCTGCTTCCTGCAAGCCGACCACATCGAAATCGCCGAGCAGACCGGCCAGCTTGTCCAGATTGCCGCGTTTGCTGCGACCGGGCAGTACCTGCTTGATACTTTGCGTCACATAGCCGCGATAACCGCGCACGCTGCCGCCAGCGAGGATGTTGCAGCTGAGCAGTTGCAGATACGTGCCAGAGACGGTGCGATGGCTGACGTCGGCACACATGGACGGCACACTAGGCCGACTGTGGCAGTACCGCAAGCGGCGCGGACCCGGTACGAGACTACTTGTGCGTGGCGTGGTGCTTGGCCGCCAGCTCCTGATCGATCAGTTGCAGCGCGATCTGCACCATCTGCTGGAAACCGATGCCGCGTTCGCTGTCGGCGACCACGCGATATTTGCCGTCGATGATCAGGGTCGGCGTGGCGTCGATCTGGTAATCGTGTACCTGTCGGTTGCCCGACGCCATTTCGCCATCGATGACGAACGAGGTCGCAGTGGACAGGAATTCGCCGGGATTGGCTCCGTAGTTGGCATAGAACAAATTGGCCAGATCCTGAATCGTGCGCAAGGGTTGATGGTCGCGGTGGATCGCGTCGAACAGGGCCTGATGGGTCTTGGCCACCAGACCCATGGACTGTGCGGTGTAGAACGCGCGGGCATAGGGCTCCCACATGGCATTGAACACCGCCGGCAGCAGGGTGAACTTCACGCCCTTGGGCAACTTGCTCTTGAGCTCTTCTGCATAGGGTTGAAAGTCCGCGCAGTGCGGGCACGCGTAGGAAAACACCTCGGTGACCACGACCTCGTCGCCCGTGGTGGGCTGCGGCGGATTGATCAGCAAATAATCCTTGCCGGCTTGCAAGACCGATTTGGGCATCGCCTTGGCTGCGGACATGGCCCCATCGGATGCGTTTTGCGCCTGACAACCGCCGAGAAAGGCCAGGCCTGCGAGCAGGATCAAGACATGTTTGAGCATCATGTTCTCCCGGGGTTTGGCGCGAGCGGCACTGTGGGACTGCGCGCGCCGGCACAAGTTCCGTTATTTGGCGGCCGCTTCCTGGTTCACGAGGTACAGTACAAGTTGTTCGGCCTTGTCCCAGCTGCCGCCGGCGGAAACCGTGGTCAGGCGGTACTTGCCGTTGACGATGAGGGTTGGGGTCTGATCCACGCCGCAGGCTTTGACGTAGGCGTCGGCCTGTTTCATGCGCGTGTTGATCGTGAACGAGTTGGCGGTGGCGACGAATTGGTCTGCCTTGACGCCGTAGCGGGCATAGAATTTGGCCATTTCCTCGAGCGTCGGCAGCGGACTCTTGATCCGGTTGCTGGCATCGTAAATAGCCAGTTCGCGCGTCTTCCACACGGCATCGAACATCGCAGCGTGCGCCTTGTCGGCGATGCCCAGCGCCGTGGCGGTGTAGTAGGCGCGCTGGAACACGACCCAATCCTCGGACGCATTGAACGAGGCGGGGACGAAATCCATTTCCGCGTAGGCCGGCAATTTCTTGCGCAGCGCGTCGATGTACGTATGCGCGAAGTTGCAGGCCGGGCAGCCGTAGGAAAACACTTCCGTGACTTCGATCTTGTCGCCGGTCCGGGTCGGTTGCGGCGGATCGATCACGAAATAATTCTTGCCCGCTTCCCACTGCTGCGCGGCGGCAATCTGCGCAGTTGCGTTGGTAGAAACGGCAATGCTGGCCAAGATGACGGCGACGGCGAAAATCCGGTTCATGGTTGCGCTCACTTCACGGCGGTGTTGGTGTCGACGGCGTGCAGACCCTCGACATAGCTCGCCAGTGCGGCGATATCGGCATCACTGAGGTTTTTCGCGACCACGTCCATGATCTGGGTGCGCGCGTCCCCGCCGGCACTGCCGTCGCGGAATGCCTTCAGCCGTGCCGCTACATAATCGGCGTGCTGGCCGGCCAGTTGCGGATACCCGGCCCCCGGATTGCCGCGACCATCCGGACCGTGGCAGGCCATGCACGCGGGCACCTTGTCTTGTGCATCGCCGCTGTGGAAATACGCCTCGCCCTGTGGCACGAGCTTGGCGTCGGCCACGCCCGGCAGCGAAGTCTTGCTGGCGAAATACGCGCCGATATCGCGCATGTCCTGTTCACTCAACGGCGCGGCGAAACCGGCCATGATCGGATTTGCGCGTTTGCCGGATTTGAACAGTTCCAGCTGGTTCACGATGTAACTTTCGTGCTGACCGGCGAGTTTGGGATACAGCGCCGAGGCCGAATTGCCGTCCATGCCGTGACATGCGGCGCAGACAGCGGTCTTGGCTTGTCCCGCAGTAGCGTCGCCGGGTTTCAGTTCCGCCGCTGCGGCAGGCGCTGCGGCAAGTGTGGCCGCTGAGGACGATTCCGCCGGGGCGGCCGTCTGCGCCGCCAGCGATCCGGCACCGAGCAACGCGGACAACGCAATTACAAGCCGAAAACTCATACACTTCACTCCGCAGGTCACCAAACCGGTCGCCGCGAATGCGCCGGCACAAGACGCGAATTATCCCAGCCGCTCCGCGGACGGTCAAACAGGAATCAGCATGTCGACGAACCCCTTCCGCGCCGCGCAGTTCCTGCTCAGCGCACCCGATCCGCGCCACTTGCCTGCCGATACAGGTGCGGAAATCGCGTTTGCCGGGCGCTCCAATGCCGGAAAATCCAGTGCGCTCAATGCCATTTGCGATCAAACCGGTCTGGCGCGCACGTCGAAAACTCCCGGCCGCACACAGCTACTCAACGTGTTTGTGCTCGCCGCCGCGCGCCGCCTGGTCGATCTGCCCGGGTATGGCTACGCCAAGGTGCCCGAGGCGGTGCGCGAAAAATGGCGGCTGGCCATCGACGCATATTTGCGTGAGCGGCAATCCCTGCGCGCGGTCGTGCTGATCATGGACAGCCGCCATCCGCTCAAGCCGTTCGATCGGCAAATGCTCGATTACTGCCGTGATATCGGCCTGGCCTGCCATGTGCTGCTGACCAAATCCGACAAGCTCAGCAGCAGCGAAGCGGCGCGCACCCTGGCGGCGCTACGCAAAGAGTGCGCGGCGCAGGGCTGGCCGGCATCGGTGCAACTGTTTTCCGCGCTGGCAAAGACCGGGCTGGATGCAGCACGCGCTACCTTGGCGGGCTTGCTTGCAGCTGCATCGCCCCAATCTTGAGCGCGCCTCGCAAGGAATAAGCATGTCCGGACCCAGCGCCGTCAAGGAAACCCCGATCACGGGACGCAATGAGCTTGTGGAATTTCTTGCCTCGGGCGCACGCACCCCCGAGCAATGGAAAATCGGCACCGAACACGAGAAATTCGGCTTTCGCCTGGACGATTTGCGCCCGCCGACCTACGACGGCGCACACGGCATCGCGACGTTGCTCAATGGTCTGACGCGCTTCGGCTGGGCACCGGTCAGCGAAAACGGCAACATTATCGCCCTCACGCGCGGCGACGGCTCGATCACGCTCGAGCCCGCCGGGCAACTCGAATTGTCCGGCGGTCAGGTCGACACGATCCACGCAACCTGTTGCGAGGTGTCCTGCCATCTGAAAGAGGTCAAAACCGTCGCCGACGAATTGCAGCTCGGCTTTCTCGGCATGGGCTTTCAGCCGAAGTGGACGCGCGCCGATATGCCGTGGATGCCCAAGGGCCGTTACGCGATCATGCACCGTTACATGCCGCTCAAGGGCAAACTGGGGCTGGACATGATGACGCGCACCTGCACGGTGCAGGTGAAGCTGGATTTTGGCTCCGAAGCCGACATGGTGAAAAAATTCCGCGTCGCGCTCGCGTTGCAACCGGTTGCGACCGCGCTGTTCGCCGATTCGCCGTTCACTGAGGGAAAGCCGAACGGATATTTGTCGTACCGCTCGCATATCTGGACGGATACCGATCCGGATCGCACCGGCATGCTCGATTTCGTGTTCGAGGACGGTTTCGGCTTCGAGCGCTACGTAGACTATCTGCTCGACGTCCCGATGTATTTCAGTGATCGCGACGGCAAGTACATCGATCTGGCCGGCAGGTCGTTCCGCGATTTCCTTGCCGGCAAGTTGCCGGAATTGCCCGGCGCGCGGCCCACGCTCAAGGACTGGGCCGACCACATGACCACGGCCTTTCCCGAAGTGCGTCTGAAAAAATACCTGGAAATGCGCGGCGCCGATGGCGGCCCGTGGAACCGTTTGTGCGCGTTGCCTGCGTTCTGGGTCGGCTTGCTGTACGACCAAACCAGCCTCGATGCGGCGTGGGATCTGGTCAAGGATTTCACTCGCGCCGAGCGGCACGCGCTGCGAGACGGCGTGCCGAAGTACGCGCTGAAGCTGCCGCTTCGTGGCGGTACGGTGCGCGATTTGGCTTTGCGCGCGCTGGAGATTGCCGGCTACGGTTTGGCACGCCGAAATTGTCAGAACTCCGGCGGCGCCAACGAAGCCGTCTTCCTCGAGCCACTTGTCGAGTTCGCTCAAGCCAACCAGACACCGGCTGAGCGCAAACTGGAACTGTTTAATGGGCCGTGGAAGGGCAGCGTGGATACCGTGTTCCGCGAGTTTGCGTATTGAACCGCCGCGCGCATTGCGCGCGCGACGGTGATGCAAGCCGAGTTACTTCGCGAAACGACGCTTGATGACGATCATGCCCAGCGCCAGCAGGCCGAGGCCGAACAGAATCAAGTTACGCAGGTTCAACATCGGGGCCGGAACCGGTGTGGCTGCAGTCAGGGAAAATCCACACGTCGCGACGCCCGGGCTGCCATTGGCCTCATTGACGTTGAAGACGACGGAACCATTGGCCGGCACCAGCACTTGAAATGATTCGGATTGAGAAGCGCCAATAATGCTACTGCCTGAATCGGCCAGATAGTTCGTGCCCAGGTTGTTGACATCGAAACTTCCAGAATAGGCGGTAGCGAATACGTCCGCTGCGCAGGCGGCGTCGGTCGTCAAGGTGATGGTTGCACAATAGGCATTACCGGAAGAATTGTTCAATGCGCCGGTAACCACATGGCGATAGGTGCCGCCGCCAAAGTTTCCCGGATAGACCTTGGGAGGATTGCAGGTACTCGGAATGCCGTCGCGAAACACGCGGTCGTTCTGGGTTGGCGTGTTCGCGTCGAGCGTACCGGTAAAACTGAACACGGTGCCGGCCGGGGCATTCTGCGTCGGCGTCGCCGGCCTGGCCCTGGAAGGTTTGCCGGCATCGTTGCTGTTGACTGCCGCGGCGCTTGCGATCACGGCGAATGCCAGCAAGGCCGATACACCAAGCTTACTCAGTAGGTTATTCATGGACTTCCCCAGTCAATGTTGGAACACTGCCAATCTGTGCTCCACGAGCCACAGTATCGACATTCCAGTTGCAACCCTGCCCGGCGCAGAACCGCACCCGGCACCATACACCAAGCCGGCCGGTTTGCAAATTCCCATCGCGAAACCGCAAAAAGCCCGCGCAGG
>JBOHYL010000030.1:0-16883 GCA_050737915.1 Rudaea sp. | reverse complement strand
CCTCGCGCAGGTCGGCACGCAATCGCTGGGTGAAGTCAGCGGCCTTCGCGTTGGTCTGACGATCCTCATTCCAGTTCGATACTTGCAGGCCGATGAACACGCCAAGCACGACCACCACCAACTCGACTGCAACCGCAGTCCAGTCCTGCCGGCGCAGGTTACCGGCGAAACGGCGAAAGATCATGGAGAGTTCTCCAAGTGGGCACAGAGTGGATGCGGCCCGACCACGCCAATCAAATTGCAACGCTTGAATTCAGCAATCAGCGACATTCCAGACCCCGCGAATTTACCGCCACGACTGCGTCTGCGCGTGGCTGAAGTATGCCAGAGTCCGCGAGAACGACGCCAGATATCACACCGCCGCGAGCAATCCCGACCGCGGCAATGCGATGGCCGTGAGCAGGAGTTCCAGTTCGCGCCACGCGTCGCCGATGCCGCGACCCTTGCTCAGCCGGTCCACGCGCGCGGCTTGCAGCAGACACGCTTCCCAGTGGCGGTGATCGGCACGCGCCAGCACTTTGCGCAGGAATTTCTCCCGCGCATCCCACAGGCGTTCGCTGCGGAAGGCACTGGCGAGATTCGGGGCGGAAGCGAGACGTGCGAGCAATTGCAACTGATACAGAATCATGCCCATCAGGGCGGGGATGGCATCGCCCTCGCCGCGCAATCCTGCAAGGATGCGCAAGGCGCGTGCGGCATCGCCGGTCAGTGCGGCATCCACCAGTTTGAATACGTCGTAGCGTGCGCTGTCGGCAACCAGATTTTCGAGTGTTTCCGCATCCAGTGGCGCGTCGCCGTGCAGCAGCGCGAGCTTGTCGATTTCCTGCGCGGCGGCGAGCGAATTGCCTTCCACGCGCTCGGCCAACACCTGCACCGCGGCGCGATCCGGCTGCAAGCCGCGACTGCTCATGCGCTGGGTTAGCCAACCCATGAACTCATCGGATTTCATTGGCCACACCGGCACGTAGGCACCGGCTTTTTCAACCGCTGCAACCCAGGCACTGCCTTCGTTTTCCTTTTTCGTCCACTCCAAGACGGTGATGAGCAGCAACGTGTCCGCCGGCGGCTGCGCGCAGTATTCGATGATGGCGGCCGAACCTTCGCGACCGGGCTTGCCGGTGGGCAGACGCAAGTCGATCAAGCGACGAGCGGCGAACAACGACATCGACGCGCCGGCCCGGGCGAGATTGTCCCAGTCAAAATGCGCTTCCACGTCGAGAATCTCGCGTTCGGCGTAACCCAATTCGCGCGCCCGCGCGCGCAACGCATCGGCCGCTTCCAGTACCAGCAGATGTTCTTCGCCGGCGATCAAGAAAACCGAACGCAGTTCCGGTGCGGCAAGCTGTTTGTGGAACTGAGCGAGAGATACGGCCATGCAGCGGGAATCAGTCGTCGTGCCCAACCGCTTCGATCTTGCGCATCACTGCCTGCACCATGTCGCGCTCCATGCCTTTCTTGATCTCGTCCTGTTCGGCGTTGCTGCCGATTGCCTGGGTCTGATCGAAGGTGTAATCGCGCGTGTGTTCGATCACCTGGGTGGCCAGCAGCGACTTTCCGGCGGACGTCTGGATACTCAATTCGACGTGGTAGACCATGGAAAATTCGTTGACCAGCGCATTGGCGCCAACCGAACGCACCACTGGCGACAACGAGACATTGGCCAGATCGATTTCGGCGATGCCGTCGCCGGGCGCATCCGCCACGCTGGCGCCGGCTCGAGTCAGTGCCGCGGCGACGTCGCGTCCGAGCGGGCTGAACGGATCGGATACGCTCACGTGAACGCGATGCAAATCCGCCGACAAATTTGCCTCGCCGCGCAGCTGGAATCCGCAGGCGGCGAGCGTCAGAACGACGGCGAAAATCGCCGGGAAACGCAACAGTTTCATGGTCTGGATTCCGTTCAAAGCACGATATTGACGATTTTCCCTGGCACGATCACGATCTTTTTCGGCACAGCACCGGCGACGTATCGGACCGCGTCGGCATTTGCCAATGCGGCATTCTCCACCTCTTCGCGCGGTGCGTCGATGGCGACCTCGATCGTGCCACGCAACCTGCCATTGACCTGGACCGCGAGCGTTACCGCAGCCTTGACCATTGCGGCGGTATCGGCATGCGGAAACGTCTTATCCAGCAACGGCTCGCTGTGACCCAACGCCTGCCACAATGCGTGACAGATATGCGGCGTGATCGGATTGAGCAACAGCACCAGGGATTCGAATGCCTCGTGCCGCACGGCGCGGCCCTGATCCGACATGTCATCGAAACGACCGACCGCGTTGAGCAGCTCCATGCACGCGGCGATCGCGGTATTGAACGACAGCCGTCGACCATAATCGTCGCCAACCCGGGCAATGGTCTCGTGGGTCAGCCGGCGCAGCGTCTTCTGCGCAACATTCAATTTCGTCGCATCAACCGGCGGATGATCCGGTTGCGCGATATGCGCCTGCGTATCGCGCCACAACCTGCGCAGAAAGCGCGCCATGCCTTCGACGCCTGCCTCATTCCATTCCAGCGATTTCTCCGGCGGCGCCGCGAACATCGAAAACAGGCGCACGGTATCGGCGCCGTACTTGCCCACCATGCTGCGCGGGTCGACGCCGTTGTTCTTCGACTTGGCCATCTTCTCGATGCCGCCGATCGACACCGGCTTGCTGTCGAAACGCAACGTGGCGCCGGTCACACGCGCACGCTCGTCGCGGACGATGTCGACGTCCGCAGGATTGAACCACTCGCGCTTGCCGTTCGCCGTCTCGCGATAGAACGTCTCGGCCACGACCATGCCCTGGCACAGCAGATTGGTGGCCGGCTCTGAGGATTTCACCAGCCCGGTATCGCGCAGCAGTTTGTGGAAAAACCGGAAGTACAAAAGATGCAGGATCGCGTGCTCGATGCCGCCAATGTACTGATCCACCGGCAGCCAGTAATCGGCGCGCGCGTCGACCATATCGCTGGCGCCGGGGCTGGTATAGCGGGCGTAGTACCAGCTCGATTCCATGAACGTGTCGAACGTGTCCGTCTCGCGCTCGGCCAGCCCGCCGCATTGTGGACAAGTACACTTGCGCCAGGCCGGATCGGCTTTGATCGGCGATTGCACGCCCATGAACTTCACGTTTTCCGGTAGCAGCACCGGCAGCTCGTTTTCCGGCACTGGCACAGCGCCGCAGCGGGCGCAATAGATAATCGGAATCGGGCAGCCCCAATAGCGCTGGCGCGATACACCCCAATCGCGCAGGCGGAAGTTGACCCGGCGCGTGCCGCGGCCATCGCGCTCGAGCCGCGCGGCGATGGCGTCGAACGCGGCACGATAATCCAGACCGTCGAACTCGCCGGAATTGACCAGGGTACCGTAGTCGGTGAACGCGCCGTCGACGATGATCCTGCGCTCGAATTCTTCCAGCACATCCAAGGCACCGGGCGCCTCATAGACATCCAGCGGCTTGCTTTCGCCCAGCGCCGCACTCATCGGATCGGCATTGCGCGCCACGTCGCGGCCGAGTTCGCGGATCGCATCGCGCACCGCGTCGCTGACGATCACCATCTTGATCAGCAGATCGTATTTGGTGGCGAATTCCCAATCGCGTTGATCGTGGCCCGGCACGCCCATCACCGCGCCAGTGCCATAGCCCATCAGCACGAAGTTGGCGATCCACACCGGCAGTTTCTCGCCGCTGATCGGATGGATCGCGTGCAAGCCGGTTTCAATGCCTTTCTTTTCCTGCGTCTCAAGTTCCGCCTCGGCGACGCCGCCACGACGGCACCCGTCAATGAATTTACGAATCTTCGGATTGGTGGCCGCAACCTTGAGCGCCAGCGGATGCTCCGGCGCGATCGACACGAAGCTCACGCCCATGAGCGTATCCGGGCGTGTGGTGAAAATGCGCACCGGTGCGCTCTCGCCTGCGATCGAGAAATCGATTTCGAGCCCTTGCGAACGCCCGATCCAGTTGCGCTGCATGGTCTTGACCGCATCCGGCCAGCCAGGCAATTTGTCCAGGCCATCGAGCAATTCGTCCGCATACGCGGTGATTTTCAGGAACCACTGCGGAATTTCGCGCTTCTCAACCACCGCGCCGGTGCGCCAGCCGCGTCCGTCGATCACCTGCTCGTTGGCGAGCACGGTCTGATCGACCGGGTCCCAGTTCACCACGGAGTTCTTCCGGTACGCGATGCCCTGCTTGAACAGGCGCACAAACATGCGCTGCTCGTGCACGTAGTAATCCGGCTTGCTGGTGGCGAACTCGCGTGACCAATCGATGGCGTAACCCATTGCCTTGAGCTGCGCGCGCATATGCTCGATGTTTGCGTAGGTCCACTTGGCCGGCGCGGTGTTGTTCTTGATTGCGGCGTTTTCTGCCGGCAGGCCGAACGCGTCCCAGCCCATCGGCTGCAGCACATTCTTGCCGAGCATGCGCTGGTAGCGACTGATGACGTCGCCGATGGTGTAGTTGCGCACCTGGCCCATGTGCAGCGCGCCGGACGGATACGGCAACATCGACAGGCAATAGAATTTCGGCCGCGCGGCATCTTCCTTGGCCACAAAGGCTCGGCGGTCATTCCAGAATTGCTGCGCGGCGGCTTCCACCGCCTTGAAATCGTAGATTGCGTCCATCGCAGTCCCGTATGCGCCGGTCGCACCGGCGTTTCTTCGGATTTGCGCTCAGACTACCGCAGCGCAGCAAAAGAGGAAAGGCGCACGACGACTTTTCGCGACCACGACTCGCGACATAGGCAGCGCCGGACTCTGGGCGTATCCTGCGCCGGTTGCCAAAAGGAGGATCACCATGCGTCTTGTTCCACTTGTCGCCGCGCTCGCGGCGTTGTTCTCGGTCTCCGCCAGCGCCGCTGACTCCAGTCCAGCCATCACTGTGCTCGAATGCGGACATCGGATCGACGTCGTTCACGGCAAACTGCTCGGCGCCAGCACCATTATTATTGAAGGCGATCGCATCAAACAGGTGCTCGACGGCACCCAGCCGCAGGCCGGTGCGAAAACCATTAGCTTGCCTGACAGTACCTGCATGCCCGGCCTGATTGACGATCATGTGCACCTGACCATGCAGTTCGACCGCGCTTTTTACAGCAAGGTGTTTCGCCTGAATCCGGCCGATTACGCCATCCAGAGCACGGTCTACGCGCGCCGCACGCTGCTTGCCGGTTTCACTACCGTGCGCAACGTCGGTGATTTCCACAACGAATCGATCGCATTGCGCAACGCAGTCAATGCAGACCTGGTGCCGGGACCTCGCATTTTCAGTGCGGGCAAGTTTATCGGCACCACCGGCGGACATGCCGACAAAACCGATGGCTACCGCTGGGATCTGCAAGGCGATCCGGGCCCGAAAGACGGCATCATCAATTCGCCCGAAGACGCATGGAAAGCCGTACGCCAGCATTACAAAGACGGCGCCGACTTGATCAAGATCATGCCGTCCGGGGGCGTGCTCGACGAAAGCGGCAGCGCCGAAAATCCGCAGATGACGATACCGGAAATTCAGGCTGTCGTCGCCGCTGCGCACGATTACGGCTTCACCGTCGCCGCGCACGCGCATGGTGCCGAGGCCATCCGTCGCGCCGTGATCGGTGGCGTGGATTCGATCGAGCACGGCACGTTCATGAACGCCGAAGACATGAAGCTGATGAAGGAACATGGCACCTGGTACGTGCCGACCATCATCGCCGGCCAGTTTGTGATGGAAAAAGCCAAAGAAGGCTGGTATCCCCCGCAAGTCGCACGCAAGGCAATGGAGGTCGGCCCGGTAATCATGGCAACCGCCGGCAAGGCCTACAAGGCCGGGGTGAAAATTGCCTTCGGCACCGATGCCGGTGTGTATCCACACGGCGAGAACGCCAGGGAATTCGAATACATGGTGCAAGCCGGCATGCCGCCGATGTTCACCATTCAGGCCGCAACGATGCACGCCGCGCAATTGCTCAAGCACGACAAGGACGTGGGCAGCATCGAGGCGGGCAAGTTTGCCGACGTAGTCGCCCTGCGAGGCAATCCGCTGGATGACATCAAGCTGATGCAGCACGTCAACTTCGTCATGAAGGGCGGCGAAGTCTACGAACAGAACGGCGAGCCGGTTGCCGCCGCGCTGGACAAATAGGGAGAAATCCCGCGGGGCCGTGTCAGTACCCGGCCCCGAATGACGTAACCCCGGGGTGCATCCCGCACTCCGGAGTTCGTCATGACGTATCCAAAACTTTCCGTCTGCGCGCTCGCCTGCGCGCTGTGCGCCATTGGCGCCTGCTCGAAATCCGCGTCGAACGCCGCGGCCAATGCATCCGCAGCGGCCAAACCCGGCAACGTCTGCGACCTGAAACTGCTGACGCCCGCAGACTTCACCGGCATCCTCAACGCGCCGGTCATCGGCACCAAGCCGCTGCAGGGCGATCCACAAACCTGCTACTTCGTCACCAGCAACGGCGATCACGGCAGTGGGGAAATGCGCGTCACCCTGCGACCCGGCCTGGGTGTCGTAACCATCGCCACGTTTACCTCCGGAAAGATGGACGCCTACGCGAACTGGGCGCCGCTGGCCGGGGTCGGCGACGGCGCCGTGTGGAAGCCCGATCTGCACGAAGTCAGCGCACAGAAAAACAACGTGCTGTGCGAAATCGCCCCGAGTCCCATGAGCATGAGCGATGCATTCGCCCACGCCGGCGAGGCTGCACAGCAGAAGCGGCTCGGCGCGCTGTGCAACAAGATTTTTTCCGAATACTGAATAGCGCGTGTCAGTAACTGCTGCAAAACCTCGTAACCCGGAATGACAGTGGATTAATCGCGGGCCAATCCAATGAACAAACGCAGACTTTGGCTTCTGATTACGGGAATCCTGGTGCTGCCGGGCTGGCAGGCAATCGCTCCAGCCCGGGCGCAGTCCAGCGGTGGGTCGTTCGCGATCACGCACAGCATCGTGGTTCCCGCCGCAACGCTCAGCGACGGCGCCTTCCAGTTGCGTGGCAGCGTCGGCCAACCGCTTACCGGCACTGCGTCGGGATCGGGCTACGCCATCAACGCAGGATTCGTGAGTTCGGGCGATTCGATATTCCACAACGGTTTTGAAAGCCAGTAACGGAGAACCGCCATGTTCCTGCTTAAGAGCTCCATCGCGATCAAGACCGTGTTTGCGCTGGGATTGCTGGAAGGGGTCTCGGTGGTTACCACGAACATCGGCAATTCACCGGAAATTGCCGGCACCAGCGCACATGACAGCCGGGATGCACAACGATTGGACACACGCGACAACCCCACGGAAGACAGCTTTTGCGCCACGGTCGCCAGCGTCGCAAGCAGCTACTGGGGATCGAACAGTCGCATGTTTTTCGATTGCATCGAGCATCAGCAGCAATACCACATCGCAACCCGTTAGGAGGAAGCCGTCATGCGTACATTTTCCAGTTGGTTGCTTTCCGGTCTGTTGTTGGTCTGCGCATTCGGTGCGGTCAACACGCAGGCCGATCCGCTTGGCACCGCGTTCACGTATCAGGGTCAGCTCACCTTCAACGGTTCGCCCGCCAGCGGCAATTTCGATTTTCAGTTTGCCTTGTTCACCGTGGCCAGTGGCGGCGCGGCCGTCGACACGATTACCTTGACCAGCCAGAGCGTGAGCGAAGGCCTGATCAACGCCACGCTCGACTACACCGACATCCCGTTCAACGGTCAGGCGTTGTGGATCGAAGTGCGCGTGCGCCCGGCCGGCAGCGGCACATATACGGTACTGACGCCGCGCCAGCCGATCACGGCAACGCCCTATGCGTTATTTGCGCTGACGGGCAACCAGGGACCGCAGGGACCTGCGGGTTCGCAAGGTCCTGCCGGCGCGATGGGAGCACAAGGTCCAGCGGGCGCGATGGGGGCACAGGGGCCCGCAGGTGCACAAGGCCCGCCGGGACCACAAGGTCCGGTACTGCCGTTTAACGGTTCCATCGCCAATTCCTCACCGGCTTTTCAAGCCACGAACAGTGGTGGTGGCGCCGGTGTATGGGGCGAGGCTACCGCCGGCGATGGTGTGCACGGCCACACCAGTGCGACCGGCGGCAAGAGCGGCGTCGCCGGTCTGGCCGACGGAAGCAATTACGGCGTCTACGGCGCAAGCGGCACGGGTACGGCAATTTTCGGCACTTCGTTGGGTGGCTCAGGTGTCTATGGCGAATCCCACGGCAACGGAAGTTTCAACGGGGTACAAGGTGTTGGCTTCACCGGCAATACAGGCGTCTTGGGATCCAGCGCCACCGGTACGGGTGTGCGTGGCGTCACCAAGGGCAGCAGTGGTCTGACCGGCGCGGCAGCGGTATGGGGCGACAGCCACGACTATTACGGCGTCTGGGGCACCAGCGTTACCGCGGATGGCGTGCACGGCAACAGCACCAGCAGTTCCGGTGTGTTCGGTCTCAGCAGTACCGGCGCCGGCGTATGGGGCGAGAGCACCGGCTACGACGCTGTGCACGGCCACACCAGCAATCCGAACGGCAACACTAGCGGTGTCGCTGGCTTCGGCGACGGCAATAACAATGGCACGTTCGGCATCAGCACATCGGGCAACGGTGTTGCAGGATTCAGTAGCTCCGGCCCCGGGGTCTACGCTCACAGCGCAAGCGGTTATGGCATGACCACCGATGGGCCGGTTTCGCAAGCACGCAACCAAGGCGGCTGGGTCAAGGCAATGGCGCTGATCGACGACGGATCAGGCGCAGTCATTCGTTGTTATAACTCGCAACTGCCCGCGTCACAGGCATCGACTCCACCTTGTGGCATCAGTGTCAATAGTTCGCGGATTGGCTTACCGATCATCAATTTCGGATTTCAGGTGGATGACCGGTTTTTCCAAGTCACCCCACAATGGGTGGGTGACGCCAACGGTTGCAATCCCTTCGACCCGTTTGGTTGTACTCCCACCATTTCTCCCACACTGGCCATGTTTTGGGGGGCGAGCGGAACACAGGCGGAGTTTGTTACCTCCGACGCTAGCGGAAACCGGGTAGAAGCGGGGATTTTTGTTGTCGTCTATTGATCGCCACGAATCAGGCGAGGAGAAATGGCGGAAAAAAAGACGGAGGTAATTAAGCCCAGCAGCTAGCCAGCATGCGCTGCGCGCGCATCTCGCTACGACGATGTCAGCTAGAGAGACCAAACGTCGTAACCCAAGATGACGCCGGTGTTGGCGCCTGACAACGAGGTGAAACATGCGATCGATATTCGGGTTTGTATTCGGCACGCTCTCGGTGTGCGCATGCTGCGCAACGACGGCGTTAGCCGTCGACGGCAATCTTGACGCGACAACCGCGTCGGCAAGCAACGCACTCGACGGCTTCGTCGGCAGCGGCATCTGCAGCGGTAATGTCATGGCCATGGGCAAGAATCCGGGTCACGCCTCCACCGGCAAGTATCACGGCGAGAAAACCCTGGACGGCCACTGGGTGGTGATCCATTACGACGAGGACCAGACCGCTGCCAATCCCAAGCCATATCACGTAGCACAGTACTTTGCTTACGACGCCAGGGAAAAACAGTTCGTCTCAGTGACCTTCGACAACATGGGCGAAAGCTACAGCACGGGAACCAGCCCCGGTTGGAAAGCCGACACCTTTACCGTCGATGAGAATCAAACGACGCACGGCAAGACCGTCACCTTCCGAGACGCGTTCACGAAAAGCGGCGATGGCATGTCCAGTCATACCGGAACGATGCGCGACAAGCACGGGAAGTGGGTCAAGACCGACGAGGAAACCTGTCACAAGGCGTGATGAAACGCACCGCAACCCGCCTGTGCGTGGGGTTGCGGTGCATCCCGAGAGGAGGTTTCGACATGAAACGATCCATATTGATTACCGCTCTGCTTCTCGTTGCGAGCGTCTGTGCACATGCCGATCAGGCAGCCTGCTACCTGATCCGCGCCGCCAACATGAAGGGCGGCTTCGGTGCCATGCAGATGAAGATTTCGGGCTACAACTTCGCCAGGGACACACCGCGGCTTTACGGACTCGGCACGCACAACTGCAGCTACGTGCGCGACGAAGTGATGGATGGACAAGCCGCCGCAGTCTACGGCGAGCAGTACAAGGGAAGCACGGGAGTCACGAACGCCACGATCTGGATTTCCAAATCCACGGGTCGGTTGGTGCGCGAAGAACAGGACGGCGACATTACAGGCAAGGGCAAAGGCCACATCTCGTATCGAATGAAGTCATGAACGCTCTGGCAGAAAGCTGCGCGACAAACGTCTTAGTTCCATCCGCGGTCAGCGAACACCGTTTTTATGTCGCCGCCGCGATCAGCATCGTCATCGTCGTGCTGGCGGGTTTCAGCATCGACATTCCGCTGCTTTCGCATCTGGGCAGCCTGAGCGTGCTGGTGCGCGCGCACGGGCTGATCATGTTGACCTGGATCACGCTGTTCTTCACGCAGGCATTGCTGGTGGCGCGCCACCGCGCGGATCTGCACATGCGCCTGGGGATTTTCGGCGCCGTACTGGCGCTCGCAGTCGTTGTTGCCGATACCGCAACGATCATCACTGCCTGCCGCCTTGGCGGCAACCACATTCCGCCCGGTGCATCGCCGCCGCTATTCCTGGCACTTGGACTGTTCAATCTGTTTACGTTCGCCATGCTCGTCGGCGCGGCGCTCGCCCTGCGAAAGCGGCGCAGCGACTGGCACAAGCGCTTGATGTTGCTGGCCGCCCTCCTGCTGCTGGATGCCGCGCTGGCGCGCTTCATCGGTGTCTATACGCCGTGGACGGTCGATTCATCGACCTTACGCAATCTCATTGTTCTCGCCTGCGTTGCGGTTGACACGTTCCGCCATCGCCGCCTGCACCCAGCTTTCGTGATCGGCGGCCTGCTGGTGTTTGCGAACGACTACGTGGCGATCTGGGCAGCCGACACATCCGCGTGGCTGCTATTCACCAAAGCACTGTTGACTTGAAAGCGCCGCAAAAAGGCAAAGAACACCGCGTATGCTCTTCACGCTTTGACAAACCAGCGATCCGGCATTCAGTCTAAACATTGAGACCTACCGAATTCCCCAAAGGAGAACGCCATGTATCTACTGTACGCAATCACCTGGACGTTGTTGATGGCTGCCGCGGCGATAGTCACCGTGCCGGCAGATGCAGCAGACGCCTCCTGTGACGCCCTCTACAACGCCGGCATCAAGTCGGTGCAAACACCGCACCACGTCTATTCGACAACGACCACACGCGATGGCAAGCCGCAAACCGGCGAGGCAATTTACACCGGCGGCGTCGAATACCTGCAACTGCAGGGCAAGTGGAGGCGCAGTCCGGTGCCACAGCCCGCGATGCTTGAAGCCGCGCAGGAAAAACTGAAAACGCATCCGGATACCTGCACCTTCGTCGGCGACCAGACCGTCGATGGTCAGGCCGTCGAGGTGTACAAGGCTCACAACAACGAGTTTGGCACGAATCAAGAAGTGCGCATTTTCAAATCGAACGGGTTGATGCAGGGCGGAAAATTGGTACTGCCTAATGGTTCTACCGTGGAAACGCGTTACGACTACACCAACGTCCAGCCTCCCGCCGGGGTGAAGTGACGAGTGGCGGCCGTGTCAGCAACCAGCGCCAAACGTCGTAACCGGTAGTACCCCCGCCAAGAACGGCGGCTCGAAGACGAGGTGGAACGTGCAATCGACGAAGCGAATCACGCAGACGGCGGCACTGCTGCTGGCCGGCTTGGCCAGTGTTGCAACCGCAGGCCCACCGCTTGATTCCGGTGCGCTGGATGCGGCGTTCGGATCGGGCGGAAAGGTGATACTCAATGCGGCCGAGGCCGGCGCGACCGGTTCCAACTTCACCGCCACCGATATCGCGGTGCAATCGAACGGCAAAACGATCGTCGCCGGTTACACCGACAACGACTGCGTGCTGACTCGCCTCAATCCGGACGGAAGTCTGGATAGCAGCTTCGGCGGCACGAACGGTTTCTCGCCGGGATTCGCAGGCTATGGCCTGTGCTCGTTTACCGGTATTGCGGTGCGAGCGGACGATCGCATCGTGACCGTTGCCAATCAGCCCGACGGCGTTGCGATCGTGAGTCAGTTCACCGCGGGCGGCCTTCCCGACTACTCCGGGTTCGGCGCACAAAACGGCGCGACTTTCGTAGCGCCAGCCAGCGGCGACAGCACGAATGTCACTCGCGTCGTGATCGAAAGCAATGGCACGATCGATGTCGCGGGGTTTTATTACCAGCAGAGCACGAACAACAATCAATTCTTGTTCGTCCAGATCAGCGCCGATGGCAAGACCGTACAACCCCTGTTCCAGTACGAATTCGGCAGCGGCCAGAATCAGGACGATCACGCGCAGGATCTGGCCATCGACAGTCAGGGCCGCTACGTCGTCGTCGGTTATCACCGCGGCGCCAGCGGCAATTACGATTTCGCCGCGATCCGCATCCGCAGCGATCTGTACGACGTCGACAACACGTTCGGCAGCGGCGGTCAGACCACGGTCGACTTCGGCGACAATGGGGACTATGCCAACGCAGTGGCCTTGACTTCGACCGGGTACATCGCGCTGGGCGGACAGGCGAACGGGCAGGCCGCACTGGCAATGCTCGATCCCGATGGCAATCTGAACACGTACTTTTCCGGCGGTCTGCTCTACCCGGAAAAATTCACCTACAACTTCGGAATCGGCGGCGGCAACGACACCATCACCAAACTGATTGTCGACGGTTACGACACGAAGTACCCGCAATTGCTGGCAATCGGCTCCGGCAATCAAAGTGGCGTCCCCTACGGCCTGATGTTGGGCATCGCACGGTTGGATCTTCCCGGCACGTATTCCAATTTCACCCTCGACACCGGGTTCAGCGGCAACGGCACCGAAGGCGTGTACTTCAACGAACGCCCCGACGGAATCGGGCTGTTCACCACCACCAATCACGGCCGCTCGGCCGCGTTCGCCAATGGCAAGCTGGTTGTGGCCGGCGACACGATCGAGCCTGGCGGCACGGGCATCGCGGTCGCGCGCGTGGCCGCATTCGACGGGATTTTCAAGAACGGTTTCGACAATCCTTCGCTTTGAGCCACAGGAGACTGTGATGTGCATGATCCGCAAAAATCCGATGACCCGCCGCCGGCTTGCCGCTGCCATCGCGGCATGTTTCGCGCTGGCTGCATTCGCGACCCCATGTTTCGCCAATTACGACAATGTGACCAATTGTAACGACACTGGCGCCGGCAGTTTGCGCAGCACAATTGCCAGTGCGGCGAGCGGCGATACCGTGGTCTTGAATCCAACGGCGATGCACTGCAGTTCGATTACGTTGGCGAGCGGCGAGATCGTGGTGCCGCAGAACGACCTCACCGTGAAATATAACGCCGACAACGCAAATCAGATCACCATTTCCGGTGGATTGGATCATGGCATCAAGTATTTCCATGAATACGATTACCGGGTGTTTCATCACACAGGCGGGGGGAAAATTACGCTGCAACGGCTAAATGTAGTCGGCGGCTTCTATCAAAGCGTCTCGCCGACCAAGTCCGTCGCTGGTGGTTGCATCGACTCTTCCGGTGTTGTCGATCTGGTCAGGTCGACCGTATCCGGATGTTCGCTTACCGCAGACCTTGGCCTTACGTTCACCCTTCGTGGAGGGGGTGTCTATGCGGCCAAGGGATTGATAATGGATCACAGTACGATCAGCGAAAGCCGGGTCGAAAACCGGTATTTTGGTACTTATACGTACAACTATTATTCCCAAACTTTCAAACGCACCAATTATTATGGCGCCCCTGCGCAGGGCGGTGGTGCATTCGCCAACAATTACATCAATGCGCAATACAGCACGATCTCCGAGAACGAGTCATTCTCCTACAGCTTCAATAGTCTGGGAGGGGGAATTTTCCTGTACAACGCAAATTCCAACAACACGTCGTCCATTCAGCAATGCACTATCTCGTATAACGAAGCGCAACGAGCGGCAGGCTTGATGGCAGCTAATTTAAGCGGCGCTTTCACGATACTCAACAGTACGATTTCAGGTAACGAATTGGGTAATTTCTTTTCGGACAACAAGGGTCTGTATCAATATTCTTATGCGCACGGTGCTGCAATTCTTTCTCTTGGACCGCTTTCCGTCCGCAACAGCACCATCACGGGCAGTAACGCTCCGGGAAAGGACGCCGTGTTTTTCGGCAAAACCGCCCATAGCGGCCAAGTGGGATTTGCCAGCACCATTATTGCGACCAATTTCAGCAGCTTCGACGTGTCGAGCCAATATTCGATTGTCGTCGAGGGTGGCTACAACCTGATCCAGTCGCATGCCAATACCATTACCTTCGCTTTTCCACCTGCAACCGGCGACCCTCTGTTGCAGCCACTGGCCGATAACGGCGGCCCCACATTGACTCACGCCTTTCGCATTGGCAGTCCGGCTTTCGGCAGCGGTGTAAGGCTGGGCAATCCACCCACAGACCAGCGCGGCACCGGGTTCCCGCGCCAGGCGCCCAATGGCGACGTGGATATCGGCGCTTATCAGGAGCAAGTCCGCGACCGGATTTTCAGCGATGGCTTCGACTAGCGCGGCCCCTGCGCCTCCAGCTGCCTGCCCGCGGTCTGATACAAATCCACTTCCACGCCCGGCATGGCGCGCAACGATTTGCGCGCCGCAGTTTCCATCGCTACGCCTTCCACGTGACGCTTGCCGCCGGCCAGGCAATGACCGAGTAGCACTTTGGCCTGCAATTGCGATACCGAGTTTGCGCCGCGGACAAGCGCGGCCACGACACTTTGCAGCAGCGGAACGGCTTCGCCGCAACGGCCGGTTCCGACGAGAAAATCGGCCAGTGGAAGCTGCCATTGGAACAGATCGATTCCTTGCGACGCCTTCAATTTTTCGCCCATGCTCAAGGTCGCGCGGAGATCACGCTCGGCGTCCGCTGCGTTGCCAGCGAATTCCTCGGCGATTGCCAAGCCGCGCAACGCCACGGCGACGTTGCCGGAGACTTCGCCCTCACGTTTCCGCTGGATTGCCAGTGCACGCCGCGAGAATTCGATCGCTTCGGCGGACTTGCCTTCCAATTCCAGCGTCGTCGCCAGATTTTCGCAATCCGTCGCCACCAACGATTGACCGTTATCCGTGCGCACGCGATCGAGCACGTCGCGCTGCAACTGTTCGGCTTCGGCGTATTCACCGGCATGCAGCAGGGTTGCGGCGAGATTGTTCTGCGCGGTCAGCGTATCGGGGTGGTCGACACCGAGCGTATGCCGGTACCGCGCAAGCACATCGCGGAACAGCGGCACTGCGGCGGCGAAATCGCCGCGCTCCATTCGGAACACCGCGAGCATGTTCAGGCTTTCGCTGATCATGCGGTGGTCGCTCGGCAAACTGCGGCGAAAAGTGACAAGCGCATCGTTGGCGAGGCGCTCGGCCTCGGCCGGACGGTCTACCGAATCGTCGACGCCGGCCACCGACAGCTGCGCATAAGCGACCAATGGATGCCCGGGGCCGTAAATTTTCAGGCGAATTGCGAGCGCACGCTCGAGTAATTTACGCGCCTCGTCGTGATTGCCGGCACCCTCCAGATGCGTGCCAAGATTGATCAGTGACGTTGCCACTTCGGCGTCGTTCGGGCCGAGATCTTTTTCGCGAATCGCCAATGCGCGCCGCAGCATGGTCAACGCTTCGGCACTCTTGCCGAGGTTGTCCTCATTCGTCGCCAGATTGTCGAGTTGGTGCGCGGTTTCGGCCGAGTCCGCGCCGAAACGGCGTTCGCTGGCGGCCAGCGCTTCGCGGAACGGGCCGTCGGCACCGGCAAAATCGCCACGATCCTGCAACAACTGCCCGAGATTCCCCAGACTATCGATGATCGCCGGATCGTCCGCGGGCAGATTCTGCGTGCGCAGCGTGAGCGCGTCGCGCAACAGCGGTTCGGCCTTCGCGTAATCGGCTTTCTCGGTATAGATCCGGCCGAGCTGATTCAGACTGTCGGCGATTTCCGGATCGTGCGGTGCGAGTCGGGCACGGCGCAACTGCAAGGCTTGCTGTTCCAGCGGCAAGGCACGGTCATACAGTCCCAGATCGGTATACGTCGCAGCCACGGTATGCAGCAGACGCGACTTCACCGCCGGCTCCATATTCGGATCCGCACGCAGACGTTGCGCGCCGTTGTCGAGCAGGTCCTGCGCGGTAACCGTTGCGTTATGGGTCAACGTCGGATCCGCACCGTGGAACATGCCGGTAAGAAATTGCGTGACCTGCAGCGACACCAGAGCCTGATGGGTTTTTTCGCGTGCCTGCCACAACGCGAACAACAATGCGGCCACAAGCACGAGCGCACCGGTCGTCGCCAGCGCAACGCCTGCGCGATGCCGACCGACGAACTTGCCGACGCGATACCAGGTGTGATCGCGACGCGCCTGAATCGGCTGGCCCGAAAGAAATCGCTGCAAATCGTCGGCAAACGCAGCCACGGTGGCATAGCGGCGCTGCGGTTCGCGCTGCAAGGCCTTGAGCACGATCGTATCCAGATCTCCGCGCAAGCGCCGCGCCGACACCGGAGCATCCGCAGTTGCCGCCTTGCTCGGCGCGGCCGGATCGGTCGTCGTCTGGGCGCGCAACACCTGTTCAAGCGAGGAGGCTTCCGTCTCGCCAAGCGGCCGTCGCCCGGTCAACAACTCGTAGAGTACGCCGCCCAGTGCGTAGATGTCGGTCGCCGTCGTCACCGGATCGCCACGCAACTGTTCCGGCGCAGCGTAGGCAACGGTCAGCGGACGATGAGGGGCATCGATCGTCGTCACCCCTTCGCCGGTCTCGTCGAGCAATTTGGCGATGCCAAAGTCGAGCAGCTTCGCCTGACCGTCGGCAGCAATCAGGATATTCGAGGGTTTGATGTCGCGATGCACAATCAACTGACC
>JBOHYL010000029.1:0-63645 GCA_050737915.1 Rudaea sp. | reverse complement strand
CCTGCGACAGCCCCAGCGCGCAGGGCGCGCGCGGCCTGACCCGCGGCATGATCTACACCCGCGATGGCAAACTGATCGCCTCGACCGCGCAGGAAGGCCTGTTGCGCGTATTGCCGGAATGAGCCGTCACCCATGCGCATGATTTTCACATCGCCGCGCGCGGAAAACGTCAACCGCATCGTCGCCCTGTTCACTGAAGCCGGCATCGAAACCCGTGTGACCAATCGCCGCGCGTATGCCGGACACGATTACAAGGGCCCGAGTTACAGCGCCAAACAGGACTCGTCCGCCTGGCCGCAGGTGTGGATCGTCAATGCCGAGGACCAACCGCGCGCGCGCGCCATCCTGCGCGAGGCCGGCATTGAACCGGCGGTGCGTTTCGCCGACGAGCTGGCGCAGGCGCGACAGCCGAAAGCGGCCGGCGCACCCACCGGATCGGGCACGAAATTGCGCCTGCTGCTGATTGCGATCATTTTGCTGCTGATCGTACTGCGTTTTCTCGGTGTCTACTGATTCAAAGCGTTACACTTGCGCCATGAAATCCGAGGTCGTCCGCCTGTTTCAGACCTTGCCGCATGCGTGCGGATATTTCGCGCAACGCACCGCGCAGAATCTGGTTATCGATCCTGCCTCGCCACAGCTTGCACAACTGTACGATGCTGCCTTGACCCGCGGCTATCGCCGTGCCGGCGGCCACGTGTACCGACCCTATTGCGCCGGCTGCCGCGCCTGCATCGCGGCGCGCATTCCGGTTGCGGATTTCCGTCTCGACCGCAGCCAGCGCCGTTGTCTGGTGCGCAATACGGATCTGCAACAGACCATCGCGCCCGCCACGTTCAACGCCGAGTATTTCGACTTTTACCGGCGCTATCTGGATGCGCGCCACAAAGGCGGCGGTATGGACGAGCCGGATAGCGACGATTTCGAACGCTTTCTGTACACGCCATGGAGCCCGACGAAATTCCTCGAGTGGCGCCTGCACGGCCGTCTGCTTGCGGTGGCGGTCACCGACTTCACCACTGCGGGATTGTCCGCCGTGTATACTTTTTTCGATCCGGACGAAACTGCGCGTGGACTTGGCACGTTCGCGATCCTGCGCCAGATCGAACTGGCGCGCGAACGCAGCCTGGCGCATGTGTATCTGGGTTTCTGGATCGAACGCCACCCGAAGATGCACTACAAGGCGCGCTTTCGGCCGCTGGAATTGCTCGGCGCCGAGGGTGGGCACGTGCAGTGAGCATCTGAAAACGAATGAGCGTCGGGTTATGCTTGGGTAACTTCATTCCCGGTATCGTCATGCGCATTTTTTTTCTGTGTTTACTGCTGTTGCTGCCAAACCTGTGCGCGCTGGCTGCGCCTGCCGACGACATCTGGATGAGCGTGCTGCTTGATGGACGCAAGATCGGCCACCTGCACACCACCAGAACGATCCGTGACGGCAGCGTGATCACCACGCAGAAAATGGAAATTGCACTGGAACGTGCCGGCGTGACCGTGGCGCTTTCCTCCGGTGAAACCGACGCAGAAACACCGGACGGCGAGCCACTCGCATTCGCCTCGCGCACAGTTATTTCCGGTATCGCCAGCATGGTCAATGGCGTGCGCCGCAGCGACGGCCGTTTCGACGTGGTGAGCGAAGTGGGTGGCGCGAAGCAAGCGCGCGTGATCGGTTGGCCGCCGGGCGCACTGCTCGCCGAGGGTTTGCGTTTATCCTCATCGCGCGATCTCTCCAAACCCGGTACGCAGTTGCGACAACTCGCGTTCCAGATCGAAAGTCTGGATGCAGTCGAAGTCGATTCGACGGTCGGCGCGCGCGAACGCGTGGATCTGCCCGATGGTGCGCACACGCTGATGCGGGTGAACCAGATCGTCCACATGGCCGGCGCACCGTCACGCAGCACCAGCTGGGTCGACGCGGACGGCACGGTGTACAAGATGATCATGCCGCTGCTGGGTTACGAGCTGACCACGGTCGCCTGCTCCCAAGCCTGCGCGCTGGCACCCAATCAAGGCACCGATATTCTCGTGCACGCGCTGGCGCGTGCGCCAGCGGCGATTGCGCCGGCGGATTTGCGTCATGGCATCGTCATCGACATCGCCGCGCGCGACGGTACGCCGCTGCAATTCGCGCAGACTTCCGAACAGCGCGTGCGCACGACGGCGCAGGGCGTGGAACTGCGCATTGCACCGCTGGATGCCGGCATGCCTGCTGGCCCGGAGGCCGCTCCCATCCCTGCCGACACACAACCGGACGACTGGCTGCAAAGCGACGCGCCGCAGATCCGCAAACTCGCCCAGGAGGGTGTCGGCAGCGCAAAAACGCCGTTGGAACAAATGCAAAACCTGCAGGAATTCGTGCGCCGCTTTATCCGCACCAAGGATCTGAACGTGGGTTACGCCTCGGCACTGGAAGTGGCGAAGAATCCCGAAGGCGACTGCACCGAACACGCCGTGCTGCTGGCCGCGCTCGGCCGCGCACTCGGCATTCCCACCCGCGTAGTCGACGGGCTTGCCTATGTCGGCGAATACATCGGCGCCGATCATGTCTTCGTTCCGCACGCCTGGATGCAAGCCTACATCGATGGCCATTGGCGCAGTTTCGACGCCGCCCTGCCCGGCTTCGACGCTGGCCACATCGCACTATTTGTCGGCGACGGCGATCCGTGGCAGTTCTTCGCCGGCATGGATACACTCGGGCGCATGCGCATCGAGCGGGTGACACCATTATCTGCCGCCGCGTCCGGCGCAGGCACTCCATGAGCCTTGTGCTTTTCACGCACCCTTTCTCGTCGTATTCGCAAAAGGTGCTGATCGCGCTGTACGAAAACGCGACGCCATTCGACTACCGCGTACTCGACAACGCGCAAGCCTTCGCCGAGCTGGAGGCAGTCTGGCCGCACAAGCGCTTTCCGGTTCTGCTTGATGACACAGTTGCGGTGATCGAATCGACCATCATCATCGAACATCTCGCGTTGCATCACCCTGGCCCGGTCCGGCTGATCCCCGTTGATCCACAGGCGGCCCTGCAGGTGCGCTGGCTGGATCGTCTGTTCGACAACTACGTCATGACGCCAATGCAGAAGATCGTCGGCGATCGGCTTCGTACCGGGCCGGACCGCGATGCTTTCGGCGTCGCCGAATCGCGCACCCGACTGGATACCTCGTACCGCTGGCTGGATGTCTGGATGCAAAATCGACCCTGGGCGGCCGGCAGCGAATTCAGCATGGCCGATTGCGCGGCAGCGCCGTCGCTGTTTTATGCCGACTGGGTGCACGCTATCGACCCGCAATTCGCGCATCTGCGCGCCTACCGGCAGCGGCTTTTGCAACGCGCGTCGTTCGCGCGTGCCGTCGACGAAGCCAGGCCGTATCGCCACCTGTTTCCGCTCGGCGCGCCGGCGCGCGATTGACTCGCGTTGAGGGATCAGCGCGGCGCCGGGGTCTGCGCTCGCGGACGGCATCCGGGTTGCTTGCAAATTTGATATCTTTATGATATCAATACGCAGCAACCTGTCCTGTCTGGAGATTTCCATGAACGAACGTCCCTATTCCGCCCCTTCGGGCATACCCGTCCTGATCAGTTTGCTCGTGCTGCTGATCGCCGATATCGCCTGGTTCGTGTTTTCGATTCAACAACAGACCATCTGGGCGGTCATCGTTGCCATCCTGGTCGCCATCGTGCTGCTGGTCTGTCTCGGTGGCTTTTTCACGGTGGCGCCGAACGAAGGCAAGGTGCTGCAGTTCTTCGGCCGCTACGTCGGTACCGTGCGCGATCCCGGTCCGCGCTGGACCAATCCGTTCTATTCAAAGCGCGGCGTGTCCCTGCGCGTGCGCAACTTCGAGTCGAGCAAGCTCAAGGTGAACGATCTGGACGGCAATCCGATCGAGATCGCCGCGGTCGTGGTCTGGCAGGTCGTGGATACCGCTGAAGCGCTGTTCATGGTCAACGATTACGAAGACTTCGTGCATATCCAGAGCGAATCGGCGCTGCGCCAGATGGCGCAGACCTACCCCTATGATTCACACGACACCGGCGGCGTTTCGCTGCGCAGCCACGGCAAGGAAATCGTCGATCATCTGCAGAACGAAATCCAGGAACGCCTCGCCAGTGCCGGGGTGAAAGTGATCGAGGCGCGCATTTCGCATCTGGCGTTCGCGCCGGAAATCGCACAGGCCATGCTGCAGCGACAGCAGGCCAGCGCGATCATTGCCGCACGCACGCGCATCGTCGAGGGCGCGGTGACGATGGTGCAGATGGCGCTGGATCAGCTCAAGCAGCGTGGCGTCGTCGATCTGGACGAGGAGCGCAAGGCGGCGATGGTGTCGAATCTGCTGGTTGTGTTGTGCGGCGAGCGAGGCACCCAGCCGATCGTCAACACCGGCACGTTGTATTCGGGCTGAGCCGTCATGGATCTCGACGCTCTCGTTCCGGGCCTGCTGCTGGCGGCGAGTTTCGCCGCCGGCCTCAGCGGTTTGCTGGTGCATGCGCAGATTCCGCACGATCCGGCGCAGCCGTTGCCGAAATCCGGCAATGCCAACTTCGGATATCGGCACATTGCCAATGCCCTGTTTGCGTTGGCGATCATCATGCTGGCCTGGGGAGCTATCTTCGCCGCTGGCCACCAGGCCACAAGGATGATCGGCGAAGCCGAAACCACTCTGCACAGGATCCTGATGGTTGGTACCGCCACGATCGCGGCCGTCGTCGGCTATTGGCGCAAGCGTCAAAAGCGCGCGCAGAAGCCAAATGACAGCTGAGAAAAAAGCCTACCCGCTGCGCATCTCCGCCGACGTGCTCGACGCCGTGCAGCACTGGGCCGACGACGAATTGCGCAGCGTCAATGCACAGATCGAGTACCTGCTGCGCGATGCGTTGCGCAAGGCGGGGCGGGTCAAACCGCCAGTGTCGCAAAAAAATGCGCGCGGAGAATCCAGATGACCCCGCGTCCTGCCCCACATCCCCCCGTGCGCGCCGACACGGCGGCATGTGCGCGCCTGATCGAAGCCGCGTATGCGCTTGGCGTGCCACGTGATTACGGCCGCGCACGCGGTCTGCGCCGCACGCGCGAGCCGAAGCAACTTGTGTTCATCGGTTTCGATACCCAGAACCGGTCACAATGGCTGTCACCGCGTCCTGCGCGCGCGTGGTCACGCATGCGCGATGCGGCTGCGCGCGATGGCGTGCAATTGCAAATCGTCTCGGCGTTCCGCAGTGTCGAATACCAACTGGGCATACTCAAGCGCAAGCTCGAACGCGGCCAGACGATCGAGCAAATCCTGCGAGTCAGTGCCGCGCCCGGCTACAGCGAACACCACTCCGGCCGGGCGTTGGATATCACCACGCACGGCTGCGCCGCACTGGAAGAGGAATTCGAGCACTCCGCAGCATTTGGCTGGTTAGCCACCAATGCACAAAGCTACGGATTCCGACTTTCGTATCCGCGTGGGAATCGGAATGGGATTGCCTACGAACCGTGGCACTGGTGCTGGAACGCGCGATAACGCGATGCGAAGTTACGCATCGCGCGCGTGGGTCCTCTCCGACGGAGAGGACCCGGTGATCGTATTACGGCGTAAAGTTCACCGTGTTCGTCGCCCCCTGCGTCGCCGCATTCGGATCCACGACCAGCGGGTGATAATTGCCGGTCAGCCACAGCAGCAACTGGCTGGCATAGTTCGGATCGCCCAGCACCGCGGACTCACCGCCCGGAATGACTTCCACCGCATTGATCGGCGTACTCATGGTGCCGACGAAGCGACGACCGGGCGCGGTGGCACCGCTGAACATGAAGTCGTTGACACCGTCCACACGCAGGGTGCCGCCGCCGGGATTGACCGTCTCGTACGAACTGTCGCGCGACAGGCCCGGCAGGTTTGGTGCGAGATCGGTGAACCCGTAGGGATTCGGCCCCGGGATGTTGAACGGACCGCCAAGCGGATGCTCGAGCACGAAACGGTGCAACGCACCCCAGTGGTACGTGGATTGATCCGTTGAATTGCCGAATGCGGCAGCGAAGGAATCGCTCGCCAGTTGATCGAGCCCGTCCTTCAGGCTTTGCAGCAGGATGAAGTCGCGCGCCGAGGCCGCATCCGGTGCGTTCGGCACGTTGAAGAAGTCGATGCCGGATGCGCCGTGACCATCCAGCACCGGGAACGCGTCAAGCAGGAATTTCAATCCCGTGTACGCGCTGTCGTCGCCGGGCAGATAACTGCCGAGCCCATAGGCGGTGAGGGTACCGTCGATGGTGTTCTTGATCGCGTTGCTGCGCCACATGAAAAATTCCGTCGCCGCGACGGAATTGTCCAGTTGTGCCTGCGTCGGTGCCGAACCCGGCGTGCGGTGCGCATCGAAACCCTGCGCCAAACCCGTAGGCGTGGACAAATCCCAAGTGGAGAGACGAGCGATCGCCTGACTCACAGCCGGATCGGCAGCTAGCGCAGCCAGCGGTGCCCACGCACCGTTGGCCTGCGCGTTCTGCGCGGCGGCTAGCAGATACGGCAGCAGCAATTGCGCATCAACCGGCTGATTGTTGAGCTGCACGTTCTGGATATCGGTGGCCGTGATCTTGTTGCCCGAAGTCACCAGCGTGGACAGCATGCGGTCGATGCGACCCATGCGGTAGGCGTCGTACCCGTAGTTGAGGTAATACACGCCGCCACCAGGGCGCGTCATGCCGAACGGATTGTTGGCAAGGGTGACGCCGATCGGATCGTTGTTGGCATTGGCGAAGTAGCCTTGCGCCGGATTGATCACATGTGGCATTTCCGAGGCCGGCATGATCTCGTACGGCACCGCCTGATTGGGCTGCGGATGTGTAACCGGCAACCAGTCGTTGTGCGCTTGTCCGGAGCCGTCGCGAATGAAAAATGGCGGTGAGCCGAGCCACTGGCCAAAGTTCTGCAAGTCGTCGCGGATGGGATTTTCTGCGCTAGTGAAATAGGCGATGTTGCCGGCAGTATCGGCGTAGGCGAAGTTCTGCGAACCGAAATCGAAATAGGTCAGCGCATTCTGGAAATCGCTCATGTTTTGCGCGCGGTCGATCAACTTGAACGCTTCCAGCTCAAACGTCGGCCCCCAGCCGGTGTAAGCGATGGACAGGCCACATGCCAGGCCCGGGTTCAAGGTTTGTCCGCTCAGCGCGCAACTGCCGGGGCTGCCAATCTGCACCACCGGACCGTTGTTACGGCGCGGCACAATCACCGTCACCGCGCCATTGGTATAGCCGATGGAATTGTCGCGCGCGATGGTGTCGGTCTTGCCCGGCGTCATCTGGTTGACGTAGAAGCTCTGGAACACCCACTGCACCGGTTCCTGCACGCCGTTGTGGATGATCGCCGTCGGCAAGCCGTAGCTGTTGACAGCGAAGGTTTCCAGAAACGTGTCGGTCACATCCATCGGATTGACCGTACTGCCCCAGCAGATGTTGCTGTTGCACCCCTGGATGATGCCGGGCGCGCCGGGTACGCTCACGCCAGTCACGTTGAGACCGTCGGCGGAGATCAAGTGCATCTCCATGAAAATCGGCGGCAGGGCCAGAGTCAAGTGCGGATCATTGGCGATGATCGGTTTGCCGGTGGCGGTGTAGGCACCGCTGACCGCGAACTCGTTGCTGCCGCCGCGTCCCAGGCGTGGATGCAGGGTCGGCGCAATGAACGGATTGCCGGCGATCTCGTCGCGATACTGCTGCGCGAGCGCGAGTGCACGCGGATCAACTTGCAGGCTGCCAAGCGAGGCCAGTTGTTGCGATTGCGCCTGCACCTGGGCCAGCGCCCCGGCCTGCGTGGGCGCGCTGACCGAATCCGTGGGCACGAATCCGGGCACGGTGACGCGGCTGTCCGGTGGCGCGAAACGATGGGTGTCGCCGAAGAACAGCGCATTTGGATCGACACCGGCCGCCGCAGCGGCCTGCGAATAGGCGCCGAAGTCGATGGTGTTCTGGATATCCAGATCGAACGACAACTGGAACGCCAGGCCCTTGCCGACGATGATCGAATCAACCGGCGACCACGGCGTGGCGTGGGTCAGCATCAACGCGCCATACTCCGGCGGCAACGGCTTGGTTTGCAGCCAGAAGTTGACGCCATCGGCAAAGGATTTGAGCCAGCCTTTGGTATCGGCATCCAACGCTTGCCAGGTGGCAAACGCGGCGCGATCGAGGCCGAGCGTGCGTGTCTGCACGTCGTTCGCGAGTGCGGCCTGCCCGACCAGCTCGGCCAGCGTACCGCCAGCGGCGCGACGGTCGAAATCCATCTCGAAGAAGCGCGCCTTGGCTTGCGCATAGCCTTGCAGAAAGGCGACGTCGTAGCTCGTCGACGCCTTGATCGTCGGCGTGCCGAGCGCGTCATAGTAAATCGTGCCGGGCGCGGACAGTCCCGGCGCGGCAATCGTCTGTGCTGCCAGCGGCAGCGAGAGTATACCAATGGAAAATGCTGCAAATGCAGTAATAGCCCGGCCACTGCCGGCGCGCACGATCGACATGACTCCCCTCCCGTTGGCGGCGATGAGCGTTGAATCAAACGCCCGTTCGAGGGTCATTATGCGCCGTTTCGGAATACGTCGCCAAACCTGCCGGAGGTCAGATCGATGCGGCGGCGCAACATGTCGCCGCACCGTCGGCTGCGTTTACTTGTGCCGCTTGGGCGCCGGCTTTTTCGCTTCCGGTTTCTTCGTCGGCAACGGCTTGAGCATATCGTCCATGGTCTTGGTCAGATCTGTAAACTTGTACGCTGGCATGGCGAACGTCCAGCCGGAAAACGACTTGTTCAAACTCGCCACTTCCTTGTTCAGCGCAGCTAGCCGATCGCTGCGATCCTTTGCCGGATCGCTCACCGCCAGCGGTTTGGCCACGTCCGCTGCCGCCTGCGCGTCGGCTTTGGCCTGCGGTCCGGTCGTGGTTCTCTCGTCGGCGAGTTTCTTGTTCGCGGCCGCGACCGCGGCTTCGTATGCGGCCTTGGCCTTGGCCTGATCGATGTCGATCTGCGCGTTCGCAGCGGTTTCATCCAGCCGCGCGGCGAGCTGCACATAATCCTTGCCGCCCTGCTGCCAACCAATCACTGCAACGTTCAGGCCGTCGAATGCAGCAAAGTCGGCTTTGTATACTTTCTCCGGCGGCGTCAGGTCCTTGGCCGCGAACGCGTCGTCGGCGCGTAGACTGGACAGCAACGCGCCCAGTTCGTTGGCAACGTATTGCGAGCTTGGCTCACGACCTTTCGGCACGTCGGCAATCTTGAAGTTGGCGTCGCCGGGTGCGTCCTTGTAGATCGTGAGCGTCTTGCCGTCGGGACCGGTCAGCGTGACCGTGCGCAGGCGCGAGGATGGGATGTCGGCCAGATCGCGCTGTTCCCAGTCGGTCATGTTCTTGGCCACGGTCAGATTGCCGCTGGCCAGCAAGGATTGTGTGGCGCTGGCAAGGCGTACGAAAGTACCGCCACCACCTGCGCCGTTGTAGTTGCCGATAATGATCGTGAGTGGCTTGGCCAGACCGCCAAGCTCGACCCGCACGCCTTTCGCCTTGGCGTCCTTGACATCATCCACACCCAATTCCGCATAGAGTTTCGGATTGGAAGTCTTCTGCTCGGTCACGGTTGCCTGATCGAGCTGGATCAGGAATTGGCGGATCTTGGCCAGGTCCGCCGGGTAGCCGGATTTCTCGGCAATGCTCCAGCCGTCGGTACCGCGCCGAAGCGTGGCCAGCACCTTGTCGCCCGCGCCGATCAACGCGATCTTGTTCACGTCGTTGACGTGGCCATGCAGCTCGGGCAGCAGTGGCTGGGCCGCGGCCGTCACCTCGCGCTGCGGCGCATTCGATGAATTGATGAACCAGGCCGCGATCAGGGCGACGACGGCGACGGCGATCAGGACGTAGAGTTTTTTCGGGCTCATGCGCAGATCCTCACGCGGTGCGACGCCGGCGGCGTTTCCACGCAGCAAACGCCAGCGCGGCAAGGGTGATCAGGATCGGCATCAGGCCGATGTCGACGAATTTCAGACGCGTGCCGAGCGCGTCGATGTCCTTGTCCAGATCGCGCTGCACCTGGCGCAGCTGCTTGCGAATCTCGACCTTCTTCTGCAGGAAGCTCTGCAACTCGGTCTGCTGCGCCGGCGACAGGATCAGCTCGCTGCCCTTGGCCTTGCCGCTTTGCAGTTCGGTGAGCTTGTGCTCGGTGTCGGTGAGCTGCTGTTGCAGTTCCTGCTCCTTGCCGCGGAAATTCTCCTGCGCGGCACGCTTCATGTCCTCGACCACGGTGAACGGCCGCTGTGAAATAGCGCGGCCGCGTATCGAGATGAGATCGGACGAGCCGGTGAGATTGTCCACGGCATTGATGAAAAAATCGCCGTTGTTCGCGAATGCGTTCATCAGTTTCTGGCCGAAGAACGGTTGGATCTGCACCCACAACCGGTCGGTAAGCATGTCCGTGTCGGCGACGAGGATGATCTCGCCCTTGGCCTTGGCCTGCGCCAGATGGCCAGCATCTTTGCGATCCGGGAAGGCGCTCGCGAACTGGCCTTCCAGGCGCCCGGCGATCACATAATGCTCGTGCGTGGGTGCGTAGCCGTTGAGCAGTACGCTCGGATCCGGCAGAAACTTCACCCGTGTGCTATCCACCGGCATGGCGTCGTCGCTGCTCTGGATCAGCGGCGTGAGCGTGTATTTGGAACCCTTGGCCAGACTGAAGTAGCCGGCACTGGCGACATTGATGCTGTCCAGGTTCGCGGTGACCACATCGGACGCATTCAGGTCGTGTTTGGTGAAACCCAGAATGGCCGCGTCCGCTACCGGCGGCGCGCCCGGCTGCACGCCGATCTGCAACGCATGGGCACGGTCGAGCACGACCTTGTGCGGGTCGTATTCGACTCCCCAGGCCTTGAACAGCACCGGCAGATCGGAGGATTTGTCGGCGAACATCGCCGCCTGCGGGTTGTTCGGATCGGTGCCGGAAGTATCGGCCTCGGCATTGGGATCGACGAACACGAGCAGATGGCCGCCTCGCATCACGAACTGGTCGATGGCGTATTGCGCATCCGGCGGCAGGTGCTTGGGCTGCACCAGCACGAGCACGTCGATGTCCTTGTCGATGGATTTGATCGAAGCGGCATTCAACTGGCGCACATCGAACTGCTGGGTGAGCTGCTGATCCACTGCCCACGGATCGCGCAGCGAACGTGTGGCCGCATCGAAACCCTGGCCCATCTGCAAGCCGGAAATCAGGCCGACAACGGGCTTCTTCGTCACCGTCAACTCGTGAATGAGTTTGGCGACGTCGTATTCGAGGAAAGCTTCCTTGTCCGGCCGCAGAAACGGAATTACCGACTTGCCATTCGTGGAATTCGTACCGGCCAGACCGAGAAATATCTTGCCGCCGTTTTCGCCCGCCGGCACCGCCTGCAAGCCGTAGCCGGTGGCGCGATCCTCGTCCTCCGAGAATGGTTCCGGGTCGATCACCTCAAGCTTGATCTTGGCGTGCACGCGGCCGGCCATTTCCTCGAGCAACTCGCGCACGCGCTGCGCATAGACGCGCAACTGCGGCATGTTCTGTGTTTCCTTGTCGGACCAGAACAGGTACAGGTGGATTGGCTCGTCGATGTCGGCAAGAATATTTTTCGTGCCCTGCGACAACGTGTACAGATGGTTCTGGGTCAGGTCGATCTGCGCGCCGCGGAACAGCGTGTTGCTGATCAGGATCACGGCCACGAACAGCACGGCGAGAATGACCAGTGCGCCGCCAGTGAGAAGTTTGCGATTGGCAGTCATGTTGGAATCCGGGATTAATCAGCTTTTTTAAGATCGATCACAACAGCGCTGGCGTATAGCCAGAATGCGATCGTGAGCAGGAAATAGATCAGATCGCGCAACTGGATCACGCCGCGTCCGATCGCGGTGAAATGGGTAAGGAAACTCAATCCCGATATCGCATCGACTACGCCCTGCGGCGCCCAACCGCCGAAGAAATTGAGCACCAGCGGAAACCCGGCCAGCAGGAACAAGAAACACACAACCACCGTGACGATGAACGCGACCACCTGGTTGCGCGTGCAGGCGGAGATGCACGAAGCGATGGCGAGAAACGCACCGGCCATCAGAAAACTGCCGATGTAGCTGGCAACGATCACGCCGTTGTCCGGCGATCCCAGATAATTGACCGTGATCCAGATCGGAAACGTGAGCATGAGCGCGATGCCAATGAACGCCCACGCCGCGAGGAACTTGCCGACTACCGCCTGCCACATCGTGATCGGCAGGGTCAGCAGCAGCTCGATGGTGCCGCTCTTGCGCTCCTCGGACCACAAGCGCATGCCCACTGCAGGCACAAGGAACAGATACAGCCACGGATGGAAATTGAAGAACGGCAACAGGTCGGCCTGACCGCGCTCGTAGAAATTGCCCAGGTAAAACGTGAACGTTCCGGCCAGCAGCAAAAAGATCACGATGAACACGTAGGCCACCGGGGTGGCGAAATAGCTCGCTAGCTCGCGCTTGAATACGGTGCGGATATTGCTCACGAGTGCGCCTCCGTCTGGCCGGTCGCGGACGTGGTGATGGTGCGGAACACTTCGTCCAGGCGCCCGCTTTCCAGCTGCAATTCGCTCACTTCGATGCCTTGGGCCTGCAGCGCCTGATTCACGGCCACGAAAATCTGCCGACCGGCTTTGGGGAAGGCGGTAATGCGGTGATCCTGCGGATCGATTTCCACCGCGGCTACGTCGGCCACGCGCGCGAGCGCTGCTTTCGCCGCTGGCACGTTGGCCGCAGTCAGCGATACCGCCTGGTGATAACGCGAGCGCGTTTCCAGTTCCGCCGGCGTGGCGTCGGCAAGGATTCTGCCCTGCGCGATGATGATCGCACGGCCGCACACGGCGTGGACTTCCTCGAGGATATGGGTGGACACGATGATGGTCTTGTCCTTGGCCATCGCGTTGATCAGGCTGCGTACCTCGTGTTTCTGGTTCGGATCCAGGCCGTCAGTGGGTTCGTCCAGAACCAGCACCGCCGGATCGTGCACGATCGCCTGCGCGAGGCCAACACGGCGCTTGAAACCCTTCGACAGCGTTTCGATCGGCTGCTCAAGCACGCCGTTCAGATGCAGCCGCTCGATCACATCGTCGATACGCTGGCCGCGTTTTGTGCCGGCAAGGCCGCGCACGTCGGCAACAAAATTCAAAAATTGCCGCGGCGTCATCTCGCCGTAGCTGGGCGCGCCTTCGGGCAGATAGCCGACCACGCGTTTGGCTGCGATCGCATCCTCGACCACATCGTGCCCGCAGACACTGGCACTGCCCGATGTCGGCGCGAGAAAGCCCGCGAGCATCTTCATCGTGGTGGATTTGCCCGCACCATTGGGGCCGAGAAAGCCAAGCACCCGGCCTGGCTCGAGTTTGAAGGTAATGCCGTCGACGGCGGTCAAGTCGCCGTAGCGACGGGTCAATTGCCGGGTTTCGATCATCGTGTCCTCACCGGATTTGGTTTTCTGAAGCGTTACACGCACGCGCAGAGACGCAGGCGCCGGGCAAAATACCGCAGGATTCGGAAAAAGTTCCCGTACAAACGCAAACGGACGGCCTGCGCCGTCCGTTTGCAAGCCCGAACAGACGATTACTGCGTCTGGATTGGCAGATACACGTTGAAGGACTGCTGACCGTCCGGAGCGTGCGGATCGCTGATCAACTCGTCATAAAAGCGACCGTTGCCTTCAGAGGACTCGTCGAACTGGTAGCCATGCGTATACGCGTACGCCTTGAGCATCAGGCGCATCAGAGGCAGCTGCGCGGGCGAGCCGGTGAACGAGGTCACCAGCACCTTGCCAGCATAGCTTTCGGCCTCCTTGACCGGATCGCTCACCGCCGCACTGGCGGTATCCACCGGCAGGGCCACGTCGAAATCGTAGTTCTCGTCGCCCCAGTTGGTGGTGATCACGCGGCGCGGACCGGTGACGTTGAGCTTGTCCTTCTTGATCGTGGTCTGCAACTGGTCCATCGCCTTGGTGGTGGCGTCGGCGACATCGTCCAGCGTGCGCTTGGCCGTGGTGGACACGTACAGGAGCGGCTGCGCGGTCACTTCCTTGATCTGGATGTCCTGATCCTTGTAATCCACGGTCGGAAAAGTGGCCAGCATGTTCTGCAATCGGGTCAACTGGAACTGGATCTGGGCGGCCGGATCGCCCTGCACGTACAGGCCGGAAATGCGCGCGATCAGGTTCCAGCCGTAATCGACGTCGTAGCCCATCGTGATCTTGCTGGTCTTGCCGTTCTCGGACGGCTCGATGTCGAAGCTGAACCGTTTGTCCGTGCCTTCCCAGTTGTTCTGCACATCCCAGGTCAGCGACTTGTCCTGCTGCGGCGCCGGGTCTGCGGCAACGGTCAGGCTGCCATCGCCAACACGCTCATTGGTGCTGTGCCAGTCGATCTTGGCGCCGACGCCCATCGCCGGCCCTTCGAAGTTGAGTTGCACGCGCGAATCGTAACCGGCCATCGCATTCCACAACGGATAGGTATGGAAGCCTTCGACCACGTCGAAAATCTGCCGCGCGGGCGAGCTGACGACTACCGAGCGCTCGACGCGGCGATGACTCGGAAGGGCGATGGCGAACACGACGGCCAGCACAAAGACGAGGGCCAGGGCGACGAGGATTTCATACAAACGGGTCATTCCGGGAATCTCCACGATAGCTGACCGCGAATGGTACTTGCTCCGGGATTGGAAGGCTATCCTGCCAGGTTTTGGCGCCAATCAGACGATTCCCAGCTCGAACGCCTTGAGCACCGCCCGGGTGCGGTCGCGCACGCCGAGTTTGGAGAGGATGTTGGAAACGTGATTTTTCACCGTACCCTCGGCCACGCCGAGGGAATTGGCGATTTCCTTGTTGCTGTAGCCCCCGGCCATCAGGCGCAGAATCTCGGTTTCACGCTCGGTCAAAGGGTCGGGCCGGTCCAGACTGGTGAAATCGTTGTGCATACGCTCCAGCCCGGCCAGCAGTCGTTGGGTGACCACCGGCGCGACCAGCGAGCCGCCGGCAGCGACCGTTTTCACTGCATCAACCAATTGCTCGAGCGAGACGTCCTTGAGCAGATAGCCGCGCGCGCCGGCCTTGAGCCCGGCCAGCACGAGTTGGTCGTCGTCGAACGTGGTCAGGATGATAGTCGGCGGCAGCGCGCTCTTGGCCGCCAGCGCGTTGAGTACGTCCAGTCCCGACATGCCGGGCATGCGCATGTCGAGCAGAACGACGTCCGGCGCGGCTTTTGGAATCACCTCGACGGCCTGCGCGCCATCACCGCACTCGGCCGCCACGCGGATCTCGTCGGACAACTCCAGCAGCGAACGGATGCCCTGGCGCACCAGGGTCTGATCGTCCACCAGACATACGGAGATCGTCATCGCGCGGCCTCCAGGGGCAGCCAGGCGTCCAGGGTGAAACCGGCGTCACGCGCAGTGCGGATGCGCAACTGCCCACCGATCTGGGCGAGACGCTCGCGCATCCCGGTCAGGCCGTTGCCGTCGTGCAAGTCGCTGGCGCCGCGGCCGTCATCGCGTGCATGAATAGCCAATTGTGCATCCCCGCGTTCGAAACTCAACCACAGGTTGCGCGCCTGTGCGTGACGTACCGTATTGGTGATGATCTCCTGCGCGCAACGCAGCAGCACCTGTGCGCGACGCGGATCGTCCACGGCAAAACGCGGGGGCAGTTGCAGATGAATGGCCAGCCCCGACACGCCTTCGACCAGGGTTTTGAGCGCTTCGGTCAGATCAATGCTGTCGTCCTCGCGCAGCTGGCTGACCACTTCGCGCACGTCGGCAAGCAGCAATTTGGCGACGCTTTGCGCCTGACGCACGTGTTCCTGCGCGACACCACCGACGAGGTGGCTGGCCACTTCCAGATTCAGGCTTAGTGCGGTCAGATGATGCCCGATCAGATCGTGCAGTTCGCGCGAGATGCGCATGCGTTCGCCAATGCGGCTGGACTCAGTGAGCAACGCGCGCGTGGCGCGCAATTCCGAATTCAGGCGGCGTTGTTCCTCGCGCGAATCGGCCTGCTGGCGCGCAACCAGCGAGGTCACGAACGTGAAACCGGAAAAACCGATGTATAGGCCGCTTTGCAGCAGCGCATCGAACCAATCGAACCCTTCCACGCGGTAGATGAACACCGGCACCAGCGAAAAATTCTGCAATACCAGCCAGGCAACGCCCGCCCATAGCGGCAGCAGCCACGGCAACACGCCCGCGATCACCAGCAGCAGGATGCCCGACAGTCCGCTGTGACTGAAATAACCGATGCCGATCGCCGAGGCGTTGAGCACCGCGAGCATCGGCAGTTGCAACAGCCAGTGATTGCGCTTGCCCAGATCGCGCGTGACCAGCCAGTAGCTCAAACCGAATGCGAGATAACTCAACCACCAGCCCACCAACTCGATGTGAGTGTAGCCGTCCTCGCTCTGCCAGTAGCGGCGCAACAGCGGAATGCCGACGCAGGCCCAGGTGAACAGGCCGGCATAACGCAGCAACTGGATGTGATTGAAGGAGGCAAAGCGCATGCGCGCATCATAGACTGCGTCGGGCGCGGCGCAACCTGCGGGAAGTCACGCAGTCTTAACGAAAAAGCCATTTCCCCGACACGACGCCGGCGTGACCTGCGTGCGATAATGTAACTATCAACGAGGCGCGGGCGAACGATCCGTGCCGTGGAGGGATGCAAGCATGAACCTGGCCATCCGCGACGTACGCGCACACGAGCTGGATTCGGTACTCGCGCTCAATAACGCCGCGGGTCCGACGATTCTGCCACTGGACATGCCGCAGTTGCGCGCACTCGAGCAGCGGGCCGCATACCTGCGTGTCGCCGACATCGATGGCCATCTGGCGGGTTTTCTGATCGCCCTGCGCGAGGATGCCGAGTACGCCAGTCCGAACTTCCGCTGGTTTCGCGAACGCTACCCGGAATTTCTCTATATCGATCGCATCGTCGTCGCACGCCCGTATCGTGGACTCGGTCTGGGCCGCATCTTCTACGCCGACGTCGCCAGTTTCGCCGAAGTGCGCGTACCCCTGCTCGCTTGCGAAGTATTCCTCGAGCCGCGCGACGACGTCTCGGTGCTGTTCCACGGCACCTGGGGATTCCAGGAAGTCGGCCAACAAGTGATGCCCAGCGTGGACCGGCGCGTTTCGCTACTGGCCAAGGAACTGTGCAGCTACCCGTTCGTGCGCGACACCTGGCTGCGCGGCGCATCCGGAAAATTGCCGAATCTGCCGTGGTTGGCCGAACGCGGACGTGCTCCTCAACCGCCTGCAGCGCGCATTGCCGGCGCGCACTGACCACGCCATCGGAACACCTGTGCTGACGTTCAGCGCTGCCGCACCCACTGCGATAGCGGCACTATTGCGCCGCTACGGCCTCACGTTGGTTACCCTAGCCGACGATACGCCGATCCCCGGCAGCTACTGGGGCGAACCCGAAGCCGGCATCATTGCCGAAAATGTTTACGTCCGCGCCGACACGCCTGTGCATTCGCTGTTGCACGAGGCTTGCCATCTGATCGTGGCGGCATCGGAACGTCGCGGGCACATCCACACCAATGCCTCGGATTCGCAGGCCGAAGAAGACGCCGCGTGCTATCTGCAAATTCTGCTCGCTGATGCCCTGCCCGGGGTCGGCCATGAACGAATCATGGCCGACATGGACGCCTGGGGCTACAGCTTCCGCTTGGGATCTGCGCGCGCCTGGTTCGAAGCCGACGCCGAAGATGCACGCGCCTGGCTCATCGCGCGGGATTTGCTGCCTGCGCTTGCGCACGACGCACGCGAACGCTAGCCTGTGCACACCGGACGCAGGAGCGCACCATGCAACGCTGGCTCAAACTTCCCGACGGACGCTATCTCGATGCCAACCGCATCGCCTACGTCGGCAAAGTGGAAACGTATCCACGCCTGGATGACGACGGCAACGATGCCGGCCAGGGCTTTGCAGTGAATCTGGGCACCGATATTCCGCGCGAATACCAGATCAGCGTACAGGGCACCAAGGAAGAAGTGCTCGCCCTGCTCAAGACACTGCTCGGCGGAGGTGGCGGCTGACAACCGCTTGACAATTGCACCACCGCTTGCGTTAGGATACGAGTACGCAACGGGAGATGGCATTCCTCCCCGAACTGCCGCAAGGCTGATGATGCCTGCTTGAGCATCCGGAAACCGGTTGCCCGCAGGCGTCGCCCCGACTCGTACTCGCGGCGCTACCAGCGCGCATCCGCACACTTCCGGCAACTGTCACGATACCGGGAGACGTATGGGAATCCTTTCTTTTTTTGCCGTCGGCATCGGTGCCTTCGCCGGCGCAGTGCTGCGCTGGCTCTTTGGCATCTGGTTCAATCCGCTGCTTCCCAGCCTGCCGCTGGGCACGCTCGCCGCCAACCTGCTCGGCGGCTTTGTCATCGGCGCCGCTCTGGGCATGTTCGGCCAGTTCCAGAGCCTCTCGCCGGAATTGCGCCTGTTCGTCGCTACGGGTTTTTGCGGCGGCTTGACCACGTTCTCCACGTTTACAGCAGAAACCGTTACCCTGTTTCTGCGCCAGCAATACGCGTGGGCACTCGCCACCGTGTCCGCGCACCTGTTCGGTTCGCTGGCCATGACCTTGGCCGGTATTTTCCTGATGCGACTTGTGTTCCGCAGCTGAAGGGTTTCCATGAAAGGCATCCATTTGCGCTTTTATACCTACGAGAACCGCAAGCACGGCACCCGGCTCATGTACGAATGGCTACTGGAATTCGCCAAGGCGAACGGCATCCACGGCGGCTCGGCGTTCCGCGCCATCGCCGGTTTCGGCCGACACGGCCGTCTGCACGAAGAGCATTTCTTCGAGCTGGCCGGCGATGTTCCTGTGCTGGTCGAGTTCATCGCGGGCGAAGTTGAGGCCGACGCCTTGATTGCGGCGTTGCGCGCCGAGCAGGTGCACCTGTTTTACGCACGCATCGTCGCCGAATTCGAGCAGATCGAACCCGTGCGGACCTGAGTTCACCGGCGCGAAGTGCTACGATTTCCGGCCATGAGGCCATCGGCCGCCCAGCACCGCATCTCCGGACTGCTCGCCAAAGCAGGGCTCACCCTGAACGGCCACGCGCCGTGCGATCCACAAATCCACAACGACCATTTTTATGCGCGCGTGATCACACACGGCTCGCTCGGCCTGGGCGAATCCTACATGGACGCATGGTGGGATGCGGACGATCTCGACGGTTTCCTGTTTCGCCTGCTCAGCGCGCGGTTGGACGAGAAAGTGCACGGCGTAGACGACGCTTGGCTCTGGTTCAAGTCCAGCCTGCTCAATCTTCAGCGCGGGCGCCGCGCGTTCGTGATCGGCGAACGCCACTACGACATTGGCAACGACTTGTTCCAGGCCATGCTTGGCAAGCGCTTGGTGTATTCCTGTGGTTACTGGAAGGACGCCACGGATCTCGACGCGGCGCAGGAAGCCAAGCTCGATTTGGTTTGCCGCAAGCTTGGCCTCAAATCCGGTATGCGTGTGCTCGATATCGGCTGCGGCTGGGGCGAAGCGCTCAAGTTCGCCGCCGAGCGCTACGGTGTATCCGGCGTCGGCATCACCGTATCCCACGAGCAGGCGGAGTTTGCGCGCAAGCTTTGCCGCGGCCTGCCGATCGAAATCCGCGTGCAGGACTATCGCGCCATGCTTGATGAAATCGGGAACGAGCCCTTCGACCGCAATTTTTCGATCGGCATGTTCGAACACGTCGGCGTGAAGAATTACCGCACCTATTTCGAGGTCAAGCGCCGCTGCCTCGCCGACGATGGCCTTGCACTGCTGCACTGCATCGGCAGCAACGTTTCCTCGAATCACACCGATCCGTGGATCGCGAAGTATATTTTCCCCAATTCCATGCTGCCCTCTGCCGAGCAGGTCGCGCACGCCCGCGAAGGCCTGTTCGTGATCGAGGACTGGCACAACTTCGGCGCCGACTACGACAAGACGCTGATGGCCTGGCGCACGAATTTCGAAAACGCGTGGCCAACGCTGGACGGAAAATACGGCAAACGTTTCTATCGCATGTGGCGCTTTTACCTGTCCGCCTCCACCGCCGTGTTCCGCGCGCGCCGCGATCAGCTCTGGCAGATCGTGCTCAGCCCTGCCGGCGTGCTCGGCGGCTATCGTGCGCCGCGTTAGATTACCGGATATCGAAGCGGGATATTTTCCAGTACTGTCGCGCTCGTTGCATCGGCGCGGCCGTATGCATCATGGGACTCAAGCCTGTGCGCGCGCCAGCGCATCGCGACGCCGCTGTGCGCGTTTGTCCTTGCGGCGTTGCGAACGGCGCGCAAAGATCAGATAGATCGCCGGGGTCGAGAGCAGGGTCAGGCTTTGCGAGAAGACCAGGCCACCGAGCATCGCGATGCCGAGCGGGCGGCGCAATGCCGCTCCGGTACCGAAGCCGACGACCAGCGGCACCGAGGCCAGGATGGCAACCATGGTGGTCATCATGATTGGCCGGAAGCGCGCCAAGCATGCCTCGCGCACGGCTTCCAGCGGCGGCTTGCCTTGGCGTTGCGCGACCACCGCGAAGTCGATCATCATGATCGCGTTTTTCTTCACCAGGCCGATCAGCAGTACCAACGCCATGATCGCGACAACCGAGAGCGGCGTGTTGGTCAGCAACAACGCCAGCAGTGCGCCGACGCCGGCGGCAGGCAAGGTAGAAAGGATCGTCACCGGGTGGATCAGGTTCTCGTACAACATGCCGAGCACCAGGTACACGGCGATGATCGCACCTAGCAGCAGCAGCGGCATTTGCGTCATCTGCTGCTGGAAGCGCCGGAACGAATCGCCGAACCCGAGGGTGATATCGCCGGGCATGCGCATGTCGGAGATGGTCTTGCGGATTTGCTGCGTCGCCTCGCCCATGCTGATGCCCGGCGCCAGATTGAAACTCAGCGACATGCTGGTCATCTGGTTGGTGTGGCTGATCTGGCTGGGAGCGATGGTGGATTGCTGCTGCGCGATCGCGCTGATCGGAATCATCTGGCCGCCGCTTGAAGGCACGTGAATGGTTTCCAGCGCGGCTGGCGAGGTCGTTTGCGAGGGCAACGCCGTCAGTACCACTTGATATTGGTTGGTGTCGGAGTAGATCGTCGAGATTGTGCGTTGCCCAAATGCGTTGTAGAGCGCGTCGTCCACATCCGCCATCGACACGCCCAATCGGGCCGCCTTGGCGCGATCCACGACCATGTTCTGCATGAGCGAAGCATTGTCGAGGTCGGTGCCGACCTCCGTGAACATCGGGTTCTTCTGCAGTTGCTCCTGCAACCTGGGCAGCCACTCCTCCAGTTCCGTCGCGTTGTTGCCCTGCAATTCCAGACTGTACTGGCCGCCCTGGCTGGTGCCACCCGAGTCGCTTGGCAAGTCTTCGAGTGGGCGTAACCGCACATCGAGATCGGGGTAGCGCGACACCTTGGCCGACAGCCGCGCCAAGACCAATTGCGTGGATTGCTTGCGACCTTCGCCCAGCGGTTTCAGCTGAATGCTGAACCAGCCGCTGGCACCGCGCCGGCCCGTGCCGATGGATGAACCGACGTACTCGACGGCCGGATCATCGCGCAGCGCCTGCATGATTGTGCTGGTACTCGCTTCAAGATCCTCGAAGGACATCGTAGTGCCGGCACTGGCGCGGCCCCAGATCAGGCCGCTGTCCTGCGGAGGAAAGCTGGTGCCAGGAACCCAGTGAAATAAAAAGATGGTGAGGATCAACAGTGGCAACGGCGACCACGCCATCAGTCGATGGTGCCTGTGCAGCGTCCAGTCCAGCGTGCGCGTATACGCATCCAGCATGCCAGCGTGGAAACGATCCAGCGCGCGCGCCAGCTTCGATGGAAGAGCCTGCCTTGCATCGTGATGACGCAAATACAAGCCGCACAGTGTCGGAGTAAGGGTCAGCGACACGATCATCGACACGAAGATCGCCGCGATCAGAGTTACCGTGAACTCGCGGAAGAACATGCCGACGACGCCTGGCGCAAACAGGATCGGCATGAACACGGCAATGAGCGAAGCGGTAATGGCGACAATGGTGAATCCAATTTCCTTCGCACCCGCGAGTGCAGCCTGCATCCGCGTCTGGCCCGCATCCAGGTGACGGATGATGTTCTCGATCACCACGATGGCGTCATCAACCACAAAGGTCAGCGCGATCACCAGTGCCAGCAACGAGAGGTTGTCCAGCGTGTAACCCATCACGTACATCACGCCAAACGCGCCGCACAACGACAGCGGCACCGCCGCCGCCGCAATCAAGGTCGGTGCCAGGCGACGCAGGAACAACGCCATCGTCAGCACCACCATCAGCAGGCTGATCAGCAACGTAATTTGCACATCGTTGACCGAGTCGCGGATCGTCGGGGTGCCATCGAAATACGGCGTCAGTTGCGTTCCCGGTGGGAGCAAGCTGCGCAGTCCGGGCAACTCCGCCTTCACGGCGTCCACCGTCTGGATCACGTTGGCATCGGAGCGTTTGAAAATCTGAAGCTGGATCGAGCGCTTGCCATTGAAATAGGCGGCCTGGAAGCTGTCCTGCGCGCCCTGGTATACGTTGGCGACATCCCGCAGATAGATGGGCGTGCCTGCGTTGTTGGCGATGACCAGGTCTGCGAAATCCCGCGCCGAGTGCAATTGGTCGGTTGCCGTGATCGCCGTAGCGGTTTTGCCGTCGCTGAGCATGCCTTGCGGCGATCTCACATTCGCCGCGGTGACAGCGTTACGGATCTGGTTGGTCGACAGCCCGAGGGCCTCGAGTTTGTGCAAGTCCACATCCACGCGCACGGCCGGCTGCGCGCTGCCGGAAACATCCACTGATGCAACGCCCGGCAACTGGCTCAGGCGCGGTTGCAGCAAGGTGTTGGCCGCGTCGTACAGTTCGGACAGCGGCTGGGTGTCGGAGGTGAGCGCCAGTTCAATTGCCGGATCGTCGTTCGGATTGGCTTTGTGCCACTGCGGCATCTGCAATTCGGCCGGCAAGTCAGGCACCGCGGCGTTGACCGCCGCGTCAACCTGCTGCGCCGAAGAATCGAGATTCACGTCCGAATCGAATATGAGGATGACGAAGCCGCTGCCGTTGGAACTGCGCGAGCGCATCATCTGGATGCCGGGAATCTGGCCGAGGTGGCGCTCCAGCGGCGCAATCACCGTTGTCGACAGGGTGTTGGCATTGGCGCCCACTTCGTCGGCTGAAACCCAGATCGCCGGAAACGAAACCTGTGGCAGCGCGCTGATGCCGAGAAGCGTGTAACACAGGCCGCCAGCCACGAGTACGCCCAGCGCCAACAGCGAAGTGCCGATCGGTCTGCGGATGAAAGGGCCGGAAATATTCATGCTGCGGTCGTCATTGCGCGCCTTGCACCGCGACCTCGCCGCGCCGCTGGCGCCGCGCATGCAGCCAATCCTGGAAGCGTTCCATATACAGGTAGATCACCGGCGTCGTGTACAGCGTCACCAGTTGCGAGAGCAGCAGACCGCCCACGATCGATACGCCCAGCGGACGCCGCAGTTCCGACCCGATGCCGTTGCCCAGCGCCAAGGGAAGCGCGCCAAACAGCGCCGCGAACGTGGTCATCATGATCGGTCGGAAGCGCAACAGGCAGGCGCGCCGAATTGCGTCGTGTGCGTTCATGCCTGCGCGCTGCGCGGTGATCGCGAAGTCGATCATCATGATCGCGTTCTTCTTCACGATGCCTACCAGCAGCACGATGCCGACGATGCCGTCGACCGACAGCGGGATGCCGAACAGCATCAGCGCCAGCAGCGCGCCGACACCCGCCGGCGGCAGCGACGAGAGGATCGTCAATGGGTGGATATAGCTTTCGTACAGCACGCCCAACACGATGTAGATGACGATGATTGCCGCAAGTACCAGCAATAATTCGTTGCCGACCGAAGACGAGAATTCGGCGGCCTCACCGATGAACCCGGTGCGCACCTGCGGCGGGAAATTCATGGTCGCGGCGGTTCGGTTGATGGCATCCACCGCCTGCGAAAGCGAGTAACCGGCTGCGACATTGAACGAGATGATGACCGCCGGCAACTGATTCTGGTGGGCGATCACCAATTGTGCGTCGGTCGTGCTTGCGCTCGCCAGTGTCGACAACGGCACGGTATTGCCGCCCCCGGTCAGAATGCCAGTGTTGGACTGGCCGATGCCGGTCGCGGTCGAAGAGTTGGCCGATTTCACCATGCCCAGACTCGTTGCGTTGCTGCCGGTCAGCGCGCCGCTCGCGCCGTTGGATCGCACCCTCAGCATGTTCATCAGATCGCCACGGTTGCGGAATTGCGGCGCGACCTCCAGCACCACGCGATATTGATTTTGCTGGGTGAATATCGTCGATATCTGGCGCTGGCCGTAGGCGTCGTACAAGGTATCGTCGATGGTCTGCACCGGCACGCCGAGGCGGCTTGCCGTGGTGCGGTCGATGTCCAGCTGCAACGCACGCCCGTTCATCGCCAGATTGCTGCCGACATCGGCCAGCTGCGGCAATTGCTTGATCGCCTGCTCCAGCTTTTGTGCGTAGGGGACAAGATCTTTCGCGTCGATCTCGGACAAAGCGTACTGGTAAGCAGTCGGCGCAACGGTGGTGTCGAGCGTGATGTCCTGCACCGGTTTGAGGAACAATTGCACGCCGGCAATGCCGGCTACATCGTGGTGCAGACTCGCCAGCACCTGATCGAGGCTGCCGCGCTGACCACGCGGTTTCAGCACGATACTGACCTGGCCCTGGTTGAGGGTCGGATTGACCTCGCCGGCGCCGATGAACGCGGCGACACCAGCAACCGCGCGGTCGCGGCGCAACGACGCGACTACGGCCTTGGTGTAATTCTCCATTGCCGGGAATGCAATATCGCTGTCGGCCAATACCACACCGGTGACGATGCCGGTGTCCTGCTCGGGCAGCAGATCTTTCGGGATGATCACGTACAGCAAGCCGGTCAGCAACAACGAGGCGGTCGCGATCACCATGGTCGTGCGGCGACGCCGCAACACCCAGTCCAGGCTCGTTTCATACCAGCCCAGCATTCTGGCGTAGAAACCACGCCGATGCTCCATCGCCGCTTCATCGCCAACCGGCAATGAGCCGCGCTTGAGCAGGTACGCACACATCATCGGAGTCAACGTCAGCGACACCGCCATCGATATCGCGACCGCGATGGTGAGCACCCATGCGAACTCATGGAACAGTCGCCCGGTCACACCCGGCATCAATAACAACGGCAGGAACACCGCGATCAGCGAAACCGTCAGCGACAGTACAGTAAAACCTATCTCGCGCGCACCGATCTCGGCTGCGTCACGGCCATCCTTGCCTTTTTCGAGGTAGCGCACGATGTTCTCGATCATCACGATCGCGTCGTCAACCACGAAACCGGTGGCGACGGTCAGCGCCATCAGCGACAGGTTGTCCAGCGAAAACCCGACCGCCGACATCACGGCGAAAGTGCCCAACAACGACAGCGGCACCGCGACTGCGGGGATCACGGTGGCCCACAGGCGGCGCAGGAACATGAAAATCACCGCCACCACCAGCGCAATTGCGATCAGCAACGACATCTCGACATCGTGTACCGACGCACGGATGGTCACGGTGCGATCGGCGAACGCCTCCAGGTGCACGCCGGCCGGCAATACCGAACGCAGTGCCGGCAGGGTCCGCTGAATCAGATCGACCGTGTTGATGATGTTGGCGCCAGGCTGGCGGCGGATGTCCAGCAGTACCGCCGGCTTGCCGTTGGCCCACGCCGCGAGCTGGTCGTTCTCCACGCCCTCGACAACGCTGGCGACATCCGACAGTTTTATTGGCGCGCCGTTCTTGTACGAGATGATCGTGTTGGCGTAGTCGGCCGCGCTTTGCAACTGGTCGTTGGTACCGATCTGGTACGTCTGCACGGCACCGTTCAACGAGCCTTTGGCGGCATTGACGTTGGCCTGGGTCAGCGCGCTGCGCACGTCCTCCAGAGTCAGGCCGAGGTTGCCGAGTTTGCCGGGATCGACCTGTACGCGGACCGCCGGGCGCACGTTGCCGGCGATCGAGACGAGACCGACCCCGGAGATCTGCGCCAGGCGTTGCGCGAGGATCGAGTCGGCGAAATCGTTGACATCGCGCAGCGGCAGGCTGTCGGAGGTTAATGCCAGCGTCATGATCGGCGCGTCGGCGGGATTGACGCGCTTGTAAATCGGCGGATACGGCAAACTGCCCGGCAGACGCGCGGTGCGCAACGCCGACTGCACGTCCTGTGCGGCCACGTCGAGGTTGGTGTCCATCGCGAACTGCAGGGTGATGCTCGACAGCCCCACCGAGCTGTTCGAGCTCATCATCGTGAGTCCGCTGATCTGGCCCAGTTGCTGCTCAAGCGGCGTAGTGACCAGAGTAGCGACCGTGTCGGCGCTGGCACCGGGATATTGCGTTGTCACCACCAGGCTGGGCGCTTCCACCTCGGGCAAGGCCGACACCGGCAATGCGCGATAGCCGATGATGCCCAGCAGCACCACTGCCGCCATCAACAGTGAGGTCGCGATCGGACGGCGAATGAAGATGCTGGAAAAGCCCACCGGTTCCATGTTTGCCGGTTCCCTATTGAAGTCTGCGCCTGCGCTCAATGCCGTCCGTGCCCGCTTGCGCCACCGGACTTCGCCGCCTGCTTGATTTCCTCGGCGGTCGGCGGCGCAGGCACCTCGCCGGGTTTCATCGTGAGCACCTTGCTGCCTTGTTTCAGGCGAAATTGTCCGGCAGTGACGACCAGGGCGCCGGCCTTGAGACCCTTGGTGACGATCAAGCCGTTGTCGCCGGCTTCGCCGCCCACGGTCACCGGCTGCATCTGCACATAGTTCGTTGGCTTGTCGTTGCGCGCAGCGCCGCGGTTGCCCTGTGGCGATGCCACGTTGTTCTGCGCGCTGGTGAGAACCGGCGCCGCATCAGTGACCAGCCACACATATTCGCCGTTCGGCCCGCGTTGCACCGCCGCAGTTGGCACCACCAGCGCGTTCGAGTTCACGCTGACCTGAAGACGAATGTTGGCGTATTCGCCGGGATACAGGCGACCGTCCGCATTGGGAAATTCTGCCTTCAGCTTGAACTGGCCGCTGCTGGGGTCGATCTGGTTGTCGATGACCTTCAATGTTCCATCGCCCGCGACCACGGCGTTGTTCGCATCCAGCACTGCAACCGACAAGGGAGCTTTGTCCTGCGCCGCGCGCACCTCGTCAAGATAGGTGCCTGCCAGCGAGAAAAGCGCGTCAATAGGGTGCATTTGCGTCACGGTCACAATGGTAGTGGTGGTGGTGATCACGTTGCCGGGGTCAACCTGGCGGATGCCAGCGACGCCATCGATCGGCGAAGTAACTTTGGTGAAGCCCAACTGCACTCTGGTGCTGGCGATCGAAGCATCGTCGGCAGCCATGGCGCCTTGGTATTGCGCAACCGTGTTCTTTTGCGTAATACGGTCGATCTGGGCAACGTACTGGACGTACTGCGGACTTTCGGAGCGCTCCAGATTGGCTTTCGCCGTCGCCAGCAGGGTCGCATCCTGCGCACGTTTGGCTAGTGCCTGATCGAGCTGCGCCTGCAGGGTGCGGGGGTCTATCTCGGCCAGCACCTGGCCTTTCATCACCGGTTTGCCTTCGACGAAGCCAAGTTTGAGTAACTGGCCGCCGACCTGCGGCTGCAGGTTAACCGTGCTGATCGGCTGCACCGTGCCTTGGGTGCTCAAGTAGACCGGTACGTTTTGTGCCGTGGCGGGTACAACCGTCACCGGCACCGCGGCGTTGGCACCCGCGTCGCCGTAATCGCTCGCGCCGCGATTACTGCCAAAAACACGCCACAAAATAATGGCCAGAATGACGACGCCGATCAGCGTCAGGATCCATTTGCTTCGCGACATGAGTGTGTCGTCCGAGTGTTTGTAGAAACCAGTCCGATTCGACCGTCCGCGCGGCGATCGGTTCGCCATTCGCGGAACAGCGCGAAGGTTGTCATGGTACCGGATTCAGGGCGCAGCGGGCGCGTGACATTCGGCACGTGTGAAGGCCGAGTTCACATTGATGATTTGTGGGCGATCGAACTAATGCAAGATGATCTCCTGTGCGTTGTCCGACGCCACCGATGTAAAAGAATGCAAATTAGCCGTTGCCACCATCGATGATGGTGTTCAGCGCGTGTTGAGCAACCGCCATGCAGGAAAACATCGACATGGCGTGCATGCTACGCAGCGCTTACCGCCGCGAACGGATTCCGGCACAATGTACGAATGAACCAGCAAGCCAACTACGAACAAATTCCGCTCAAGGAGTACGCCGAGCGCGCCTACCTCGATTATTCGATGTACGTGGTGCTCGACCGTGCCTTGCCCTTCGTCGGCGACGGCCTCAAACCGGTGCAGCGGCGCATCGTCTATTCGATGAGCGAACTTGGGCTGGATGCCGGCGCCAAGCCGAAGAAATCCGCACGCACCATTGGCGACGTGATCGGCAAGTTCCATCCGCACGGCGACAGCGCCTGCTACGAAGCGATGGTGCTGATGGCGCAGCCGTTCTCGTACCGTTATCCGCTGATCGCAGGTCAAGGCAACTTCGGCTCGCCGGACAATCCCAAGTCGTTCGCGGCGATGCGCTACACCGAATCCAAACTGACGCCGATGGCGCAGTTGCTGCTCGACGAACTTGATCAGGGCACCGCCGATTTCACGCCGAATTTCGACGGCACGCTGCAGGAGCCGTCGTGGCTGCCGGCGCGCGTGCCGCATGTGCTGCTGAACGGTTCCACCGGCATCGCGGTAGGCATGGCCACCGACATTCCGCCGCACAACCTGCGCGAAGTCGCGAGTGCCTGCATCCATCTGCTCGATGAACCGGAGGCCAGTGTCGCTGAGTTGTGCCGGCACGTGAAAGGCCCGGATTATCCGACCCGCGCCGAAATCATCACGCCCAAGCGCGATTTGCACGCGATGTACGCCACCGGCAACGGCTCGGTGCGCTGTCGCGCGGTGTACGGGCAAGAAAACGGCAACGTCGTCATCACCGCGCTGCCGTATCAGGTTTCCGGCGAAAAGCTCATCGCCCAAATCGCCGAACAGATGCGCGCGAAGAAGTTGCCGATGCTTGAGGACCTGCGCGACGAATCCGATCACGAAAGCCCGGTGCGTCTGGTCCTGATTCCACGCAGCCCGCGCGTGGATCTGGACGAGATGATGCAGCACCTGTTCGCCACGACGGAGCTGGAGCGCAGCTATCGTGTCAATCTCAATTTGATTGGCCTCGACGGCAAGCCGCAGGTCAAGAATCTCAAGCAGATTCTCGTCGAGTGGCTGAGCTTTCGCACCAATACCGTGAAACGACGTCTGCAACATCGCCTCGACAAGGTCGAGCGACGCCTGCACCTGCTCGAAGGTCTGCGCATCGCGTTCCTGAATCTGGATGAAGTGATCCGCATTGTGCGCAGCGAGGACGAGCCCAAGCCCGTTCTGATCACGCGCTTCAAGTTGAGCGAAGACCAGGCCGATTACATCCTCGAAACGCGCCTGCGCCAGCTCGCGCGGCTTGAGGAGATGAAGCTCAACGCCGAACGCGACGCGCTCGAAGAAGAACGCGCGCGCATCGCGGTCATGCTCAAATCGCCGGCAAAACTGAAAACCCTGATCAAGGACGAGCTAACCAACGATGCGGACAAGTACGGCGACGCACGCCTGTCGCCGCTCGTCGTGCGCGACGTGGCGCAGGCGCTGGACGAGGCCGCACTCGTGGTCAGCGAGCCGATCACCGTGGTGTTGTCGACAAAGGGCTGGGCGCGCGCGGCCAAGGGCCACGACGTCGACGCGACGACGCTCGGCTACCGGGAAGGCGACAATTTCCACAATGCGGCAAAAGGCCGGACAACGCAAAATGTCGCGTTCATCGATTCGAACGGGCGCAGCTATTCGACACCGGCGCATACGCTGCCATCCGCGCGCGGCAACGGCGAGCCGTTGACCGGCCGTTTCGCGCCGGCGCCGGGTGCGCATTTCGATGCGGTCGTCATCGCCGAGCCTGCGACAAGGCTCGTGCTCGCTACCGATTTTGGCTATGGATTCGTGACGAAATTCGAGACCCTGTTCGCCAACAAAAAAGCCGGCAAGCAATTGATCAATCTGGATGCGGACGCCCACGTACTCGCGCCGGCGTACGTGAACGACGCTGCCCGCGACCGCATCGTCGTCGCCACCAACGCGGGGCATCTGCTGATGTTCTCGGTCGCGGAGCTGCCGGAACTCGATAACGGCGGCAAGGGCAACAAGCTCATCGAAATTCCGAAGGCGAAACTCGCCGCGGGCGAACGCGTCGCCGGCATCGCCGTGGTTACCGAAGGCAACGGCGAAGCGACGCTGTGGGCCGGCGCGCGCAAGCTGATTCTCAAGTGGGCCGATCTGGTCGAATACAACGGCAACCGCGCCCAGCGCGGCGGCGGCTTGCCGCGCGGTTTCACCCGCGTCGATCGCATCGAAACAACGGCGTGAACATGACCTCCACGAATCGCATTCGGCCCATTGTTACCCGCCTCGCTGGCGCCTTGCTGATCGTCGTCGCCGCCCTGACCTTCACCACGTGGCTGTTGTTGCGCGCCAGTCTGCCGGATCTGGACTGCCAAATTTCGGCACCGCAATTGCGCGCGCCGGCGTCCATCGAACGCGACGCGCTGGGTGTAGCTACCATCCGCGCCGCGAGTCGTCGCGACGCCGCCTACGCGCTCGGCTTCGTGCACGCACAGGAACGCTTTTTCGAAATGGACCTGATGCGCCGCGCCGCAGCGGGCGAGCTCGCCGAGCTCGTCGGCTCGGCGGCGCTGAAGATGGACGAACAGCGTCGACCGTTCCGCATGCGCGAGCGTGCCCAGGCGATCCTGACCACGCTGGATGCAAACGAACGCAGTGCGCTCGACTCCTACCGCGACGGCGTCAACGCGGGACTCAACGCGCTTTCGTCGCGGCCTTGGGAATACTGGCTGCTCGGTTCAAAACCCGCACGGTGGAGCGACGCCGACTGCATCCTCGCGATCGACGCGATGTTCTTGGACCTGAGCGACTCCACCAATGCGCGCGAATTGGCGTTCGTGAAGATCAAGGCTGCCCTGGGCGACAAGGTATACCGATTTCTTGCCGCCAGCGGCGGCCCTTGGGACGCGCCGTTGCTCGGGCCGCCGATGAACTACCCGGCGCTCCCGACACAAGCCTACCTCAATCTGCACACGCTTGATCCGAAGCTGCTGCGCGTTCCCGCAGCGGCGGCCGAGCGCAAGACCACGCCGGGCAGCAACGGCTTCGCGGTCAACGGCGCGTTGACGTCCACGCACGCCGCGCTGGTTGCCAATGATATGCACCTGCCATTGCGTGTGCCGAATATCTGGTTTCGCGCGCGCATCCAATATCCGAATCCACGACGCGCCGGCCAAACCGTGGATTTGATCGGTGTCACCCTGCCTGGCTTACCGGCGCTGGTCGCCGGCAGCAATCGCCACATCGCCTGGGGCTTCACCAACAGCTACGGCGACTGGATGGACTGGGTGCGCGTCACGCTCGACCCGAAGGACCCTGCACGCTATCTCACCGCCGATGGCTGGAAAGTAATTTCGCAAAGTACACAAATCATCGAAGTCCACAATGCGCCGAATGTGAAGCTCGACGTGCGCGATACACAATGGGGTCCGATTCTGGCCAAGGATGCCGACGGCACGCCGCTGGCACTGGCCTGGACCGCAATCGAGCCCGGTGGCGTGAACATGCGCTTCGCGAGCATGGATACCGCCGAAACCGTCGACGAGGCGATGGATATCGCGAATGTTTCCGGCATGCCGACGCAAAACTTCATTGTCGGCGACCGCGCTGGAAATATCGCCTGGACCATCGCCGGGCGCATTCCAAAACGCAGCGGTGCCGGCGACCCGCTGTTGCCGGCTGACTGGAGCCAGGCAGGTACCGGCTGGGACGGCTGGCTGGCGCCGGCCGACTATCCGCGTCTCCCGAATCCGCCGGCGCAGCGCATCTGGACGGCCAACGCACGCACGCTGGACTGGGAAAGCCCCGACTACGCCAAACTCGGCGACGGCGGCTACGACTTCGGCGCACGCGCGCGCCAGATCCGCGACGACCTGAAAGCGAAGACGCAATTCACACCCGACGACATGCTCGCGATCCAGCTTGATGATCGCGCGCTGCTGATGCAACACTGGCACGATTTGCTTGGCAAGGTGCTCGCCCGCGCCGGCGACTCCGCACCATTCATCGCCATGAAAAAGTATACGAACGACTGGAACGACCGCGCCGACCCCGCCTCGATCGGCTATCGCCTCGCGCACTACTTCCGCCAGGAGACCATCGATACCGTGCTCGACGGTTTCGCCGCCGCGGTGCGCGCGAAATATCCGGACTTCGTCCTGCCGAAACTCGGCCAGGCCGAAACCCTGGTCGGCGCTGTCCTGCTGCAGCGGCCCGAAAATCTGTTGCCACCGGGCTACGCGAGCTGGGACGACCTGCTGCAACGCTGTGCCGAACGCGTTGGCACGCGCCTTTCCGCCTTGCCCGGCGGTATCGCCGCCCGCACCTGGGGTGAGGTCACGGCCACGCGCATCCGCCATCCGCTGAGCGCGGCATTTCCGGGTTTCGGCTGGCTGCTCGACATGCCACGTCGCGAGCTGCCTGGCGACATCAATATGCCGCGCGTGCAGGCGACGAGTTTCGGCGCGTCCGAGCGCTTCGCGGTGGAGCCGGGTCACGAGGAATACGGCTATTTTCAGATGCCCGGCGGCCAGAGCGACAACCCGTTGTCGCCGTTCTACGGCGCTGGCGATGCAATCTGGGCGGCTGGCAAAGCGGCATCATTCCTGCCGGGGGCGACGAAGTACACCTTGCGTCTGGCTCCGCCGTAACTACGGTTCAGGCGCACAGGACTTCCAGCACGTGCTGGTACAACCGTGGCAGCATTTCAAGCTCTGCCTGTGAAATATGCTCATCCACCTTGTGGATGCTCGCATTGACAAGCCCGACCTCGACGACTTCCGCACCGAGCGGTGCGATGAAGCGCGCATCCGAGGTGCCGCCGCCGGTGTCGGCGCGCGGCGCGATTCCACAAATATCCAGTACTGCGTGTTCCACAACCTCGCGCAATCGCCCCGCAGGCGTGACGAATGGCTCACCAGACAAATCCCACTGCACATCGAAATCCAGCGCGTGCTTGCGCAGGATGGCCTCGGTACGCTCACGCAGCGATCGCGCCGTACTCGCGGTGCAAAAACGGAAATTGAATTTCGCTTCCAGCGCACCTGGCACGACATTGAGCGCACCGGTGCCCGCATGCACGTTCGAGATCTGAAACGAAGTCGGCGGGAATTCCGCATTGCCCTCGTCCCAACGGATCGCCGCCAATTCCGCCAGCGCCGGCGCGGCAAGATGAATCGGATTGCGTACCTGCTCCGGATAGGCGACATGACCCTGCACACCGCGCACCGTCAGTGCGCCGGACAATGATCCGCGCCGGCCGACTCGAACGGTATCGCCCAGGCGTTGCGCCGACGACGGCTCACCGACCACGCACCAGTCGATGCGCTGGCCGCGGCGACGGAATTCCTCGACCACGCGCTTGACCCCGTCGCGATTGAGCGGGCCTTCCTCGTCGCTGGTTAGCAGCAACGCGACCGTACCGGGATGATCCGGATGCGCGACGATGAAGGCTTCCAGCGCCAGCGTCATGGCGGCGACACCGGATTTCATGTCCGCCGCGCCACGGCCGTAAAGACGTCCATTCCGCAGTGCCGGCTCGAACGGCGGGCTGTGCCAGTCGGCCTCGGGACCGGTCGGCACCACATCGGTGTGGCCGAGGAAGACGAACACCGGACCCCCGCCGCCGTGCGTCGCCCAGAGATTGGACACGTCGCCATAGCGCAGATATTCGACGGACAGTCCCGCGCGCTGCAGGCGCCCGCCGATCAGGGCCTGACAGCCGGCGTCGTCCGGCGTCAGCGAACGACGCCGGATCAGCTCGCAAGTCAGGTCGACAACGGCGCTCATGTGGCGAAGAGGCCGGCGTAGAGTTTGTCGGTGAACCCCAGATGCACGCTGCCATCGTCGAGCACGGTCACGGGACGCCGCACCAGTGCGGGATATTCGCGGATCAGCAGCAACCACTCCGGATCCGAATGCGGCGACTTGCGCGCCGGCAACAGATTGCGCCAGGTCATGCCGGTGCGGTTGACGAGTTTGTCCCAGCCGCCGACAGACTTCGCCCAGAGCTTTAGCGTGGCCGGATCCACGCGCTGCTCGCGGTAATCGACGAACGCGTGCGCGATCTTCTTGCGCACCAGCCAATTGCGCGCCTTTTGGCAAGTGCTGCATTTTTCCAGACCGTACAGTGTGGTCATGTGCGTTCCTGTTTCGATTCCGGCGTGAACAAGCGTGCTGCAGCGGCGCACAATCCTACGCGGCGCAGCCAAGCGTAAACCAGCATTGCCACCGTCGCCAACGCCAGCCACACTGTGACAGGTGAATCGCCGTCGCGCAGCCATAGCAACAGCGCCGCGAACCACTGCGCGGCGACCAGGATGCCGGCGATGTTCAACGCACGGCGCGTTCTGGCCAGTGCGGCGTGATTGTCACGAATCAATGCCGCCAGACCTTCCGCCCCGATGCCACGTTCGTGCAAATCGATTTTCAGTTCGCTCAACAGGCGTTGGGCGGCGTGGTAGTTCGCATCCAGCTCCAGCACATAGCGCACACGCGCATCGAAGTCCGTCTCCAATTGCTCGACTACCGTGACATCTGTCGTGGCAGCCTGTGCGGCGACGCTCCATAACGCACTGGCTTTCCGCGCCTGCTCGATGGTTGGCGATACCTCATGCTGGCGTTCGCGCGGCGCGAATTCGTCGGCGAATGAGCTGTTGATGCGCCGGTTGAAAGGTTCCACGCAAGCCGGCACGTACGCTTCATTCACGAACGCCAAAATTCCGCGCAGTGCGGATTCAGCATCCGCACACAGATTGGCATAGTGCACGCGGTGCACGACATCCCCACCGTATGCCGTTGCGGCCTGCATGCAGGCTTGCGTGGTGCGCAGCCAGTAGGAGTACGCCGCTTCCACATCGGCGACCAGCGGCTGTCCGCCGGCGTCGCGAAACGCCAGCAGCGATGCAGCGACTTCGTCCGCGTCGCGCAGAATGTGCACGAACTTCGCCGCGGGAAACAGGGCACGAAGTCCGCGGACGTGCAACGAGTATTCCGGCGTGCCGTCAACCCAGCGCGATTTCGGCTCGCCCGGCGCACGCGCCACCGCGAATTTCGGACTGACCTGTTGCGGGTCGCGCTGGGCGATCTCGTGGTTGCGCCGTTCCAGATCGAAGCGATGGGTGAGAATCATGCTGTCGATGGCATCGCCGAAGCCACGCAGGAAATCGCTGCGGGTGATACCCAGCGCGCTCAATTGCGAACGCTCGCCACGCGCGCTGCCACGCGTGTGTGCAGCAGCAGCCTGCACCGCGAATGGCCCCAACCAGTCCGATTCCTCGGTCGGCAGGATATTCGGATGCTGGCCGAGCGCCCAGGTCAGGATACTGGTACCTGAGCGCGGCGCGCCGACGACGAAAACCGGTTGCGCGATGCGCGTGGGCGTGGATGTCCGCATGATCCCGATTCGCTTCAATCCTCGCCGCGCAGCAGATCGTTCAAGGCGGTTTTCGCGCGCGTTTTCGCGTCCACGCGCTTGACGATCACCGCCGCATACAAGCTGTGGCCGCCATCCAGCGCCGGCAGGCTGCCGGATACCACCACGCTGCCAGCCGGAACGCGGCCGTAGCTCACGTGCTTCGTCGCGCGGTCGTAGATGCGCGTGGACTGGCCGAGAAACACACCCATGCCGATCACGCTGCCGCGTTCGACGATCACGCCTTCGACCACTTCCGAACGTGCGCCGATGAAGCAATCGTCCTCGATGATGGTGGGTGCAGCCTGCAGCGGTTCGAGCACCCCACCGATGCCGACGCCACCGGATAAATGTACATTTTTACCAATTTGTGCGCAGGATCCGACCGTGGCCCAGGTATCCACCATCGTCCCGGCACCAACAAACGCACCGATATTGACAAAACTCGGCATCAACACCACGTCGCGACCGATATGTACGCCGCGGCGCACCACCGCACCCGGCACCACGCGTGCGCCGAGTGCGCGAAAGTGTTCTTCGTCGAAGTCCGCAAAGCGCGCCGGCACCTTGTCGTAGAACGGCGCGGGAACGGATTCGAGCACCCGGTTCGGGCGCAGGCGAAAATACAGCAGCACCGCCTTCTTCAACCACGCATGCACTGTCCAGCCACCCTGCCCATCCGGCTCGGCGACCCGCAGCGTGCCGGATTCGATCCCGTCCAGCGCGCGTTCGATCGCACCGTCCAACGCCGCATCGGCCTTGCCGGGCACAAGCTCGCTGCGCCGCTCCCAGGCTGAATCGATGAGCTGTTCAAGCGTTTGCATGTGACTCCTCATCGCGCGGTGCCGGTTCCAGCCGGCGCAACAGCGCGTCGCGCAGGGCGTCACACGCAGGTCCCGCCAACGGCCGGTCGTGTTCGTCGCTGACCAGGAAAAAATCTTCGACACGTTCGCCGAACGTGGCTATACGCGCATCATGCACGCGTACATTGCTTTCGCGAAAGATCCGGGCAATGCGCGCGAGCAGACCGGGGCGATCCGAACAGATCAGGGACAGCTGGGTGCGAGCGGCATTTGCGCTCGTGTCGAAGGCAATCTGCGCAGGAATATGGAAATGGCGCAAGCTGCGTGTCTGCGCGTGAGCAGCCAGTTCGCTGCGATACGGCGACTGCGCCAGGGCACGACGCAAAGCCAGGCGCACGCGCTCGATACGCCCAGGATCGGTCAGCGCGCGGCCATGTACGTCCAGCACCAGAAAACTGTCCAGACTCCAGCCGCTGCGCGACGTCGCCACGCGCGCATCCTGCACCGACAGACGCAGGCGATCGAGTACCGCGGTGACGGTCGCGAACAGGCCATCACGATCGGGCGCGTGCACGAACACCTCGGTACCGCCACGCGCACCCTGCGCGTCGATCAACACCAACGGTCCGTCCTTGGTTCCGGCTTGCGCGATCGCCGTCGTATGCAGTGCGATCTGCGCCGGCGCAAAGCGCAGGAAATTTTCTTCCGGAAAATCGGCCCAGATACGCTCGATCACAGCGACATCGACCAGTTGTTCCACCAGCAGATCACGCGCCTGTTCGCGGCAGACGCGCGCACGTTCGGCCGCATGCGGCGTGCGCTCGGAACCGCTGCGCAACCAATAGCGGGTGCTGACGTACAAATCGGATAGAAGCTTGTCTTTCCACGAGTTCCACAATTTCGCACTGGTCCCGGCGATGTCCGCGACGGTCAGCAGATACAGATAATCCAGCCGTTCCCAATCGCCGACTTCGTGAGCGAAACGCCGCACGACCTCGGGATCGGCGATGTCCTGACGCTGCGCAGTCACGCTCATCAGCAGATGTCGCCGCACCAACCAGCAGACCAGGTCGACGTCGGTGCCCGGCAGGCCCATGCGCCGACAGAATTGCTGCGCCTCGTCCGCACCCAGATCGGAATGGTCGCCGCCGCGGCCCTTGGAGATGTCGTGGAACAGCGCGGCCAGCAGGAGCAATTCCGGCTTCGGCAAGCGCATCCACAACTCGTGCGCGTGGGCGAATTCGCTGCAGGTTACGGCACTGGCGAAGCGTGCCACGTTGCGCAGCACACGAATGGTATGTTCGTCCACGGTATACATGTGGAAAAGATCGTACTGCATGCGCCCGGTCACGCGCCCGAACGCAGGCAGATAGCGTGCGAGCACGCCGTAACGGCTCATTCGCGCCAGCGCCTCGACCGCCGGCGCGCCGGCACGCAGCAGACGCAGGAAGGCGGCATTGACGTCGGCATCGCCGGCGAGCCGGTCGCCGTGCCGTTCCAGCGCCTGTTCGATGCGCAGCGACATGCCCGCGCGCAAACCCTTCAGTTGCGGATGCGCGGCCCAAACCCGAAACAGATCGATCAATGCAGCCGGTTGCCGCAACAGCAGATCGGCTGGCTTGCATTCCACGCGCCCGCCGACCGCGACGAAATCCAGACTCAGGCGTTGCTCATGCGGATCCGGATCGTTTTCCAACGCCTCTTCGCAGCGCTGCAAAAACTGTTCAGCCAGCCGTTCGATCGTGCTGGCGGCGCGATAATACCCCTGCATGAACTGTTCGACGGCAAGATTCTGGCCGTGTTCGTCGACGAACCCGAACTGCGCCGCCAGAGTGCGTTGATAGTCGAACAGCAGACGTTCCTCGCCACGCCCGGCAGCCACATGCAGGGCAAAGCGGATCTGCGCCAGCCGCTTGCGTGCCTCTCCCACCGCCGCGGCTTGCACGGCGGAAATCGGACCACGCTCGACCAGTGCCGTGAGCGTCGCCGCGCCAAACACCTTGCGTCCCAGCCACAGGATCAGATGCAGCGCACGCAGACCGCCGGGGCCGTCCTTGAGATTGGGTTCGAGGTTGTATGCGGTATCGTCGAACTTCGCGTGCCGTTGCGCACGTTCGGCGGCTTTCGCGGCGAAGTAGCGCGCGGGCGGCCACAACTGTGCGTCGTCGGCGATGGTCGCAAGATCTGCATCGATTGCCGCCGTGCCGGCAATACGGCGCGCGTCCAGGACACTGGTATAGATGGTCGCATCCTGTGCTGCCAATGCGCGACACTCGTCCAAGGTTCGCAATGCGTGCCCCGGATGCAGGCCAATATCCCACAGGCAGGCAAAGAATGCTTCCAGCGCGCGCTGCACCGCGGCGGCCGGCGGAGTCCGGCACAATGCCAGCAAGTCCACGTCCGAATGCGGAAACAACTCGGCACGTCCGAACCCGCCCACGGCATACAACGCCAGTTCCGGCGCATCGCCAACGCACGCGATCCAGACATGCGCAACGACGCGATCCACCGCGGCCGCGCGCGCGCGCGTGAGCGCGTCTACATCCGCACCGGCGGCATCCGCACCGGCGACGAATGCCTTGGCCAATTGGCGATCGACATCGCCGAGCAATTGGCGCAAGGCCGGCCGCGCTTCACTGGAAACGCCGCTGCGAGGGACGGCGGCGGGCAGGCGTGGGAGAATGAATGCGAACGCGGCCGTTGCTGCGTTCATGGCATCATCAAGCCGTTTTCGGCCAAGGCGTCAGAATCTCGAACCCATCGTCGGTAACGGCGATGGTGTGCTCCCACTGCGCCGACAGTGAATGATCGCGCGTGACCACGGTCCAGCCGTCGGGCAACAGGCGCGTCTGTGGCTTGCCAGCGTTGACCATTGGCTCGACCGTGAACGTCATGCCCTTTTCCAGGCGCAGGCCGACGCCACGGTGACCGTAATGCAGCACTTGCGGATCTTCGTGATACACGGTGCCGATGCCGTGGCCGCAATATTCGCGCACGACCGAGTAGCGCTGCACCTCGACGTGCTGCTGGATTGCGTGGCCGATGTCGCCCAGCGTCGCGCCCGGATGCACTTGTTCGATGCCCTTCATCATCGCCTCGAACGTGACCTGACACAGGCGCTTGGCCAGCACCGAGGGTTCGCCAACGTAGTACATCCGGCTGGTGTCGCCGTGCCATTCATCCTTGATCACGGTGACATCGATGTTGACTATGTCACCATCTTTGAGCGTCTTGCCGGGGCTCGGAATGCCATGGCAGATGACATTGTTGACCGATGTGCACAGCGTCTTTGGAAAGCCCTTGTAGCCGACGTTGGCCGGAATCGCCTGCTGCACGCCGACGATGTGATCGTGCGCGATGGTATCGAGTTCTTCGGTCGTCACGCCGGGCTTGACGTACGCCACGAGCAGCTCCAGCACCTCGGCGGCGAGGCGCCCGGCAACGCGCATTTTCTCGATTTCGGCAGGGGTCTTGATCGTGACTGGCATAAGGATGGCGTCGATGAATGTCGGTAGTGTAGCTAAGCTGCGGGCGCCGCGCCCGTCATGCAAGCCCGAATTGCGTCGGCATCAAGCATCGGGCTATAATTGCCCGGTTCCCCTTGCGGGAACAAATCCGCACACGAACCGATACCGTTGTCGGGGTGCTTCGCGCAAACGCCACGCCGTTTGCGCCGAGGTCGCCAACGCTGGGTTCGTGGAGGTCCCAACCCCGGACTCACCGCTTGTGGCAGCGTTGCGTCCTCTTTCTGGAGTTTCCCACATGCCTTCCGTCACCATGCGCCAGATGCTCGAAGCTGGTGTGCATTTCGGCCATCAAACCCGCTACTGGAACCCGCGCATGGCGCCGTACATCTTCGGTGCGCGCGGCAAGATCCACATCATCAATCTGGAAAAGACCCTGCCGCTGTTCACCGACGCGTCGAATTTCGTGTCAGGTCTGGCGCAAAAACGCGGCACCATCCTGTTCGTCGGCACCAAGCGTTCGGCGCGCGACGCAATCAAGGAAGAAGCCGTGCGCTGCGGCATGCCCTACATCAGCATGCGCTGGCTCGGCGGCATGCTGACCAATTTCCGCACGGTCAAGCAGTCGGTGGCGCGCCTTAAGGAAATCGAGGCCATGGCCAGCGATGGCAGTTTCGAAAAGCTGGTCAAGCACGAAGTCATGGGGCTGCTGCGCGAGAAGGAAAAACTCGAAAAATCCCTCGGCGGGATCAAGAACATGAACGCCCTGCCGGATGCGCTGTTCGTTATCGACATCGGCCACGAAGACATCGCCGTCAAGGAAGCCAAGAAGCTCGGCATCCCTGTCGTGGCGGTGGTAGATACCAATTACGACCCTTCGCTGGTCGATTATGCTATTCCCGGCAACGACGACGCAATCCGCGCGGTGCAGTTGTATACGCGCGCCATCGCCGATGCCGTGCTTGAAGGCAAGGCCGCCGCTCCGAACATCGCCGCTGCCGCCAAGGACGAGTTCGTCGAACTCGACGCCGACGGCAACCCGGTGGCCAAGCCGGCGCGCGAACGTGACGATCGCCGCAAGCCGGCACCGCGCAAGCCGGCGGCGAAAAAAGCCGCTCCGCGTCGCGCGCCGGCGCGTAAGCCCGAAGCAGCCAATAGCGACGAGGCCAGCGTGGCCGAAGCCAAGCCAGCGGCGACGGAGTAACCGCTGCTGCCCTCTCCTGATTGCGGGAGAGGGTTGCGGTGAGGGCAATCGGCCGAGTTCCCGGCACCGATTGGGGTTGTCCGACATCATCACATCAGCGTGCGCGATCGCACAGATCGCCACGATCAACATTCGAGGTTCACAATGGAAATCACCGCAAGCATGGTCAAGGAGCTGCGCGAGCGCTCCGGCGCCGGCATGATGGAGTGCAAGAAGGCGCTCAGCGAGAACGCCGGCAATATCGACACCGCCATCGAATGGCTGCGCAAGCAAGGTCTGGCCAAGGCCGACAAGAAAGCCAGCCGGGTCGCCGCCGAAGGCCGCATCGTGCTGGCTCAGGATGCCGGCAAAGCGGTTCTGGTAGAGATCAATTCCTAAACCGACTTCGTCGCCAAGGATGAAAACTTCCTCAAGTTCGCCGACGAAGTGGCGAAGACGGCGCTGGCATCCGGCGCCAAGGATGTGGCGGCGCTCAAATCGTCCAAGACCTCGTACGGTCCGACGGTCGAGGAAGCGCGCCAGTGGCTGGTCGCCAAGTGCGGCGAGAATGTGCAGGTGCGGCGCATGGTGCGCGTGGATGATGCACAGCGCATCGGTGCCTATGTGCACAGCGGCCGCATCGGCGTGCTGGTGGCAATGAAGGGCGGTTCGGACGAACTCGCGCGCGGCGTGGCCATGCATATCGCGGCGATGAATCCGGCCTACGTCTCGCCGGATCACGTCCCCGCCGCAATCGTCGCCAAGGAAAAGGAAATCGCACTCGCCCAGATGACGGATAAGGATCGCGCCAAGCCCGCGGAAATCCAGGACAAGATGCTCGGCGGCAAGATTCGCAAGACGCTTGCGGAAATCTCGCTCTCCGGTCAGCCCTATGTGCTCGATACGAATGTGAGCGTCGGCGACGTACTGAAGAAGGAAGGCGCCGAAGTACTCGCCTTCCACCGCATCGCCGTAGGCGAAGGCATCGAGAAGAAGGAAGAGGACTTCGCAGCCGAAGTGATGAAGCAGGCCGGATTGGCGTAACAGCCGACTCCGAGCTCAGACAAAAGCCGCGGCCAACCGCGGCTTTTGTGTTTTCAGGCTTCGATTTGAGAACCCCTGAATAACCGTCGCGAGCGAAGGCAGATTGTGCGCCGCCGGAGCGCAGAAACCGGAGTTTACTTGAGAGTAAATGAGGGTGAGTCGAGCGCTGCCTGGCTCGCATTGCGAGCCGCGTGAGCGAACGCCCGCGCCGCTGGCGCGGGCCGGGAGCACCGCCGGCACGCAAGCTATCGAGCGCAGCAGGTTATTCAGAGGTTCGCTTGCAGGGCAGCAATGCGCTCGATGATCGGCGGATGGCTCATGAACAACCGCGCTACGCCACTGTCGCCGGAAATACCGAACGCCTGCACCACCTTTGGCAACCCGGATTGCTGCACGCCGCCGAGCGTTTGCAAGGCCGATATCATGCCGGTACGGCCACCGAGCCTGGCGCCGCCCGCATCGGCACGGAATTCACGCCAGCGCGAAAACCACATGACGACGATGGTGGCGAGAAATCCGAGCACCGTCTGCAACAGCATCACGATCACGAAATAACCGATGCCGCCGCCGCGGTTGCCGTCGCGGTTACCGCCGATGGCGGTGTCGATCACACTGCCGAGAATGCGTGCCAGGAACATCACAAAAGTATTGAGCACTCCCTGAATCAGCGCCAGCGTGACCATGTCGCCGTTGGCCACATGCGTGATCTCGTGGCCGAGCACGGCGGAAATCTGCTCGCGGTCCATGCTGCGCAACAGGCCGGTGCTGACCGCCACGAGCGCGTGATTGCGGCTCATGCCGGTGGCAAACGCGTTCATGTCCGGTGAATCGTACAGCGCCACCTCGGGCATGCCGATGCCGGCAACCTGGGCGTGATGCCGCACCGTATCAAGCAGCCATTGCTCGTTCGCACCGCGCGGCTCGGTAATGATCTGCGCGCCGACCGAATGGCGGGCGATGATCTTGGACAGTGCCAGCGAAATGAACGCGCCGCCCATGCCGAACACCGCGCACAGGATCAGCAAGCCTTGCAGATTGATGCCGGCCTGTCCGTACGCCCAGCGGTCGATGCCGAAGATCGAGCAGACGACCCCCAACACCAGCATGATGGCCAGGTTGGTGCCAAGAAACAACAGGACGCGCAGCATGGGGAATCCTTTTGCGTAATCCAATGCCAGAATAGCATTGAGTAAACTGAACAGAATTCAAGAAGTCGGGTCATCATGACGTACCGCGGCCGCTTCGCACCCTCGCCTACCGGCGCCCTGCACTTCGGCTCGCTGGTTGCCGCCGTCGCCAGCTGGGTTCGTGCGCGTGCGCAAGCCGGCACCTGGATCGTTCGCATGGAAGACCTCGACCCGCCGCGCGAGGTTCCCGGCGCGGCAGCGGATATTCTCGCCTCCCTCGCTGCGTTCGGGATGGAATCCGACGAACCGGTGCTGTACCAGAACACATGCAAAGACGCGTACCGCGCGGCTTTCGAGAAGCTGCACGAGAGCGGCGAGGTATTTCCTTGCTGGTGCAGCCGCGCAAATCTGGAAGACTCCAGCTGCATCCACCGGGGTGCATGTGTCGTCGTCGCCGATACAGCGCGTGAGCCTGCGTGGCGCCTGCGCGCGCCGGATGCCGTGGTCGAATTCGCCGATGCCAGCTTTGGCTGGCAAACGCAGAATCTGCGCGAGACGGCAGGTGATTTCGTGATCCGTCGCGCCGACGGCGGCTACTCATATCAGCTCGCCGTCGTCGTCGACGATGCCGCGCAGGGCATCAACGAGGTCGTGCGCGGAGCGGATCTGCTCGATTCCACTGCGCGCCAGATCCATCTGCAACGCCTGCTCGGACTGATGACACCGCGCTATTTGCATTTGCCACTGGCTCTGGACGCCGATGGCCGCAAGCTGTCCAAACAGGATCGAGCGCGCACGGTGGAACGTGACGACCCGCTGCCGGCGCTGCGCGCGACGCTGGCGTTTCTTGGTCAGCGCGTGGCCCAGGCATCGACTCCGGCAAAGTTGCTGGCGCGCGCGGCGGCGGATTTCGATCTTGCTGCATTGCGGGCAGCGGCGCGTAGTGCGACGTGTACAATCCGGTGAGATTTCGCATCTCGAGGAGAAACTCATGACCGCACGCATCGCACTCGTTACCGGCGGCACCGGCGGCATCGGTAGCGCCATAGTCAAACGCCTTGCCGCGCTCGGCCACAAGGTAGCCACCAATTACCGCGACGAGACCAAGGCCAAGGCATGGCACGCGCGCATGAAATCGGATGGCGTGGACGCCGCGATCGTACCTGGCGACGTGTCCTCGCCGGAAGCGGCGGAAAAACTGGTGCGTGGCGTCGAGCAGCAGCTCGGGCCGATCGACATCCTGATCAACAATGCCGGCATCACGCGTGACACCACGTTCCACAAGATGTCCGCTCTGCAATGGCAGGAAGTGATCAACACCAACCTAAATTCCTGCTTCAACATGACGCGCCCCGTGATCGACGGCATGCGCAACCGCAAATGGGGCCGCATCGTGCAGATCAGCTCGATCAACGGTCAGAAAGGTCAGTACGGTCAGGCCAATTACGCGGCATCGAAAGCCGGCATGCACGGCTTCACCATTTCGCTGGCGCAAGAGAACGCCAAGTTCGGCATCACCGTGAACACCGTGTCGCCCGGTTACGTCGCCACCGAAATGGTGATGGCCGTGCCCGAAGATGTGCGCGCCAAGATCGCCGCGCAGATTCCGCTCGGACGCCTCGGGGATCCGGACGAAATCGCATACGCGGTCGCCTTCTTCGTCAACGACGAGGCACGCTGGATCACCGGCGCCAACCTGTCCATCAACGGCGGGCAATATATGGGGTGGTAGAAACAAAGCGTGCCAACGCGATGCGTTGAAGCGCATCGCGTGCGCTTGGTTTCTGGTGAGCCAGGGATGGCGAACGGCAACCCACCAGGGAAGGTTCGCGAAGACGTGACCGCGCGCGAAATTTACCAGGTGAGGCATGGATGCCGAACGGGATCCGCCGCCAAGGATGGTTGTTTGTGGTGCCTTGATCGAAACCCGATGCCATGAATGGCATTCCATGCGCCGTTTTCTGGTGAGCCATGGATGGCGAACGGCAACGCACCAGGGATGGTTTGCAAAGATGTGCCCATATATGCGTCCGCCCAGGCATGCCTTAAGAACCTCTGATTTTTGCCCGTCATTCCGGCGCAAGCCGGAATCCATCTTGATCTTCTTCCAACGAAATTAGAATCAAAATGGACCCCGGCTTTCGCCGGGGTGACAAAAGCATTAGTTAATCAGACCTTCCCTAATGCTGCGCAGCATTTTTGGCTACCGCACCGCCGCAAATTCTGTTAACTTTGCCGCATGGCACAAGTCCGCATCATCAAGAAATACCCCAATCGGCGGCTCTACGACACCGAGATTTCGAGCTATATCACGCTCGAAGAAGTGCGCTTGCTGGTGATCGAGGGCGAGGAATTCGAGGTACGCGACGCCAAGACTGGCGACGACCTGACCCGCTCGGTGCTGTTACAGATCATCGCCGAACACGAGCAAACCGGGCAGCCAATGTTCACCACCCAGCTGCTGTCGCAGATCATCCGATTCTACGGCGATTCCATGCAGGGTTTCATGGGCTCGTATCTGGAAAAGAGCCTGCAGGTCTTTCTCGATCAACAGGGCAAATTCCGCAGCCAGCTCAACAACATTCTGGGGCAGACGCCTTGGTCGATGCTCAACGACATGACCGAGCGCAACCTCGACCTGTGGAAATCGGTGCAGGAAGGATTTCTCAGCGCCGCCGCCGGCACGGCCAAGGCGGACGCGACGGGCAAGGATTCCAAGTCCTGATCGCGCACCGGAGCGTTTGACACCAAGGCGAGCGCCCCCTACCATCGCGCGTTTGTTGCGCCGCGGCATTACCTGCGCCGCAGTAAATTACCCAATACAGGAATCCGCATGAGCACACGTCTGGCGCTCGTGACCGGTGGCATCGGCGGCCTCGGCACGGAAATCTGCAAATACCTGGCGCGTTCCGGGCGCCGCGTCATCGCGGCTGATCTTGCCAGCCGCGCCGAGCGCGTGGCTGAATTCGGCAAGGAAGTCGCCGGGTTCGGCGAACGCATCGTGTTCGAGCCGATCAACGTCGGCGATTTCGACGGTTGCATGCAGGCGATGACGTTGATCCAACAACGCCACGGCCCGATCGACATCCTGGTCAACGCCGCTGGCATCACCCGCGACACGACTCTGCGCAAGATGAGCGCACAACAATGGAATGATGTGCTCGACATCAATCTGAGCGGCGTGTTCAACACCTGCCGCCCCTTGATCGAGGGCATGAGCGAACGCGGTTTCGGCCGCATCGTCAATATTTCGTCGGTGAACGGCCAGACCGGTCAATTCGGCCAAGCCAACTATTCCGCCGCCAAGGCTGGCATGCACGGCTTCACGATGGCGCTGGCGCGCGAAGTGGCGCGCAAGGGTGTTACCGTCAACAGCGTATCGCCAGGCTACTGCCGCACCGCCATGGTGGCGGCGATTCCGGAAAACGTACGCAGCCAGATCATTGCTGGCATTCCGATCGGACGCCTGGGCGAACCTTCGGAAATCGCGCGTGTGGTGGATTTTCTGTGCGCCGACGAATCCGGCTTCATCACCGGCGCGAATATCCCGGTGAATGGCGGCTACTTCATGGATTTCTGAGCCGCAAGCTCAGTAGTCGTAGCCGTCGATGAAGATGAAGTCGGCGGGGGTCAGGTGGTTACCGTTGCTGTTGCAATCGTATGTCAACGCGATGGTCGGTCCCGTGTAGACGACTTCGAAATCGGTGACAGCTATCCCGTACAAGAGCTGGCTGCCGCTCTGCGTGTTCGGGTCCATGCCGAACTCGCTCCATTTGTGTGTCGTGTACCAGTCCCATTCGGCCGTGAGCGGCACACTGCCACCGTCGGCCAAGACCATGCCGTATTTCTGCAGGGTACGCAGAATAACGTGCGCCGCTGCATCCGCAGCGGTGCCGCCATCGGCATGATTGCCGGCGGTAAACCCGGCGATATTGAAGGTCGACTTCAAGCGCAGTCGCGAACCGTAGGGAATGGCGTTGGGATCGGTGTCGCTGGCGCCATGTTCGCCGGTACCGCTCGTCCCATGACTTGCAGGATGCACGTACGCGCCTTTCATCATGCGCGAGTTCTTCAGGATGAAACGGATCGCATGGCCCAGATCGCCGTTCGTCACCTGCTCGGCGGCGTACATTTCGTCGGCATTGAACAGCAACGGTGCGACGGGAAATCCGGCGGCATCCGTGCTCGTGCATTGATCGCCACGCCCCTGGGGTGGATAGACCTTGGTCAAGTCCCAAGTTAACGCGCATTCGGATTCGACTTCGCCACCGGTGACATTGGTATTCCCGGACTCGTACAGCGTGTTTCCTTGCACGATCAGCATATGACAGTCGTTGTTGGTGTTGTCGCAGGTATAGCTCGGCGAGCCCGGATCAGGCGGGTAATTGGCCGGCCCGGTGCCCTCAATTCCTCCACCAACCGGTAACGGAATCGGCAGCGGCTTCGGCGCCTGCAAGGGCGTGTGAAAATCACCGCAGTCCGGATAATAGTAATTGTCCGCGCCGCCCAATGGCGTGACTGGTGTGGTCGCAATGCCGCTATTGGCATGCAGAACGTAAAACGAAAAATCAATCTGGAATTTAGTGGTACCGGTACCCCATCCGCCAAGTGACTGCAAATGGTTCAGCATCGCGGTTGAATTCGGATTCAGCGGCGCCTGACTGACATCCCGACGCCAAACCGAATTCGGCGGAAATTCGGGCAGGCTTGCCGCCATGGTGGATAGACACGCCAAGGCGGCGGATGCGGCGATGAATGCGACGAAACCACGCATGCGACCTCTCCCCCATTCCCGTAACCCGCAACCTACTACCAACGTTGTGAGCGAAATGTGCAGTAATGCACGCTCCGCCTACCACACCAAATCCGCTGGTACATCGTCTTCGGCCGGCGCATCCGGATCGCACAGCAGCGCGAGCGCTTCGGGCAGGGTCGCCTGCGCCAGCAAGGCGATGCCACGCTCAACGAGCAGATAGCGTCCGGCGAGTTGCACGACGGCCAGTTCGCCGGCGTTGAGTCGGGTTAGTTGTTCCAGCGTGCAGTAGATGCGGCGGATCTTGTTGCCGTGTGGAAAATGCCGCGGTACCTCCGCGTCGCCGGCATTAAGCGCTTTGCCGGCGAGCAAGGCCGCAAGTTTCTGCTTGCGCTCCTTTTTCTCGCGTGCAATGTGTTCGGCCACGCGTTGCGCGCGGACACGCTCTTCGTTTTCGTGCTTTGCGCGCAAGGTATAGGCGCGCGCAAGGTCGATATCGCCGGCGCGCGCCATCCGCTGCGTCGCCTTCGGCTTGGAATGCGGCTGCGGTACCGGCTTGGATGGATTGGCTGGGCGCTTGCCCAGCCCAGCCTTCAACAATTGATCGCGCAATGAATCCGACATGGTTATGTGTCGTTGAAATCTGCGGCTACAGACCGTCACTTTCTGATCTTCGCGTTCACGAACGATCGCACTTCTTGTTGAAAAGTGCGGCCACAGATGGCCGCTTCGTGATCTTCGCGTTCACGGACGATCGCACTAATAATGTGGTGGAGGCGGCTCATCGCGCGCATCGTGCGCCAGCGCCGCGTTGACCCGGCCAAGCTCGCCGCGAAATTGCGCGATCTCGCGCTGCAAGTCGCGCAGGATGCGATCCTGCGTCGCGATTGTTGCATCCAGCGACTGCACAGTCTGATCCAGAAATGCGATGCGCGTTTCCAGCTCGGTCAGGCGCTGCTCCAGATTCGCACTCATCTCAAAGCCGGCCATCCACCGCATCGGCAGGCAATAGGTATTTCACGTCGTAGATCACCGCATTGGGCTTGGCGAACGCACGCACACCGGCTACGCCCAGTTTGCGAAACTGGCGATGGGCCACGGCCAGCACGATCGTGTCGTAGGTTCGCGGCGCGGGCACGTCGATCGGGCGGATGCCGCATTCGCGTTCGCATTCGTCCTTGTCCGCCCATGGATCGAAGACATCCACCTGGGCATGACAGGCGCGCAGCTCGTCCACGATTTCGCGTACGCGCGTGTTGCGCAGATCCGGACAATCTTCCTTGAACGTGATGCCGAGCATGAGAATGCGGCTGCCGACCACGTCAATGCGCTTGAGCGCCATCAGACGCAGGATTTGCGCGCCAACGTGCGTGCTCATGCCTTCGTTGATGCGGCGTGCGGCGCTGATCAGCTCGGGATAATGGCGCGCCTCGCTGGCCTTGTGGATGAGGTAATACGGATCGACACCGATGCAGTGCCCGCCGACCAGCCCGGGACGAAAGCGCAGAAAATTCCACTTCGTGCCCGCGGCCTCAAGCACCGCCTCCGTATCGATTCCGAGTTTGCCGAAAATCAGCGCGAGTTCGTTGATCAGGGCGATGTTGACGTCGCGCTGCGTGTTTTCAATCGCCTTGGCCGCTTCGGCGACGCGGATGCTCGGCGCGCGATGCGTGCCTGCGCGTACGATGCGCCGGTACAGCGCATCGACGAATTCGGCTGCCTGTGGCGTGGAACCGGAAGTTACCTTGACGATGTCGGCAAGTCGATGCGTCTTGTCGCCGGGATTGATCCGCTCCGGGCTGTAGCCGACGAAGAAATCCTCGTTGCAGCGCAAACCCGATGCACGTTCCAGCGCGGGCACGCACACTTCCTCGGTCGCGCCCGGATACACAGTGGATTCGTAGATCACGACACTGCCGCGCGCGAGCGCCGCGCCGATCGTCTGGCTGGCAGCGACCAACGGAGCCAGATCCGGCATCTTGTGCGGCGTCACCGGCGTGGGCACGGCGACGATGAAGACATTGCAATCCGTGAGCGCGGCGGCATCGGCGCTGAAACGCAGCCGCGACGCGGCCGCGAGCTCAGCGGCGTCCAGTTCGCCGGTGGAATCGCGCCCATCTTTCAATTCCGCCACGCGCGCCGGATTGCGATCGTAGCCGAGTGTCGGGAATTCGCGTCCCAGCGCGGCCGCCAGCGGCAAGCCGACATAGCCCAGGCCGACGACTGCGATGCGCGCGTTATCCAGTTGCGGGATCAAGTTCATGTTCCTGCGCCCGAGTGACGGATGCTGCGGCCACGACCAATACCGTAGTAGGCGATGCCGGCGGCTTCGACCGCCGCAGGCTCATAGATATTGCGGCCATCGAACGCGACAGGGGTGCGCAGGGTGGCACGAATGCGCGCGAAATCCGGACTCCAGAACGCCTTCCACTCGGTGACGAGGACGAGTGCGTCGGCGTCATTGAGCGCAGCGTAGGGCTCGTCACACAGGATCAGATCGGCGCGCTCGCCATAGATGCGCCGCACTTCCGCGTGCGCTTCCGGATCGTAGGCGCGCACTTTGGCGCCGGCGGCCCAGAGTTGTTCGAGCAGACGCCGGCTCGGCGCCTCGCGCATGTCGTCGGTATTCGGCTTGAACGCCAGACCCCACAGTGCGATGGTCTTGCCGGCGAGCTTGCCGACGAAATGCCGCTGCAGCAGATCGAACAGTTTTTCCTTCTGATTGCGGTTGACGGTTTCCACCGCGTCGAGTACCCGCGCCTCGTAGCCGTGGCTTCGAGCGATGCGTTCCAGCGCTTGCACATCCTTGGGAAAGCACGAGCCGCCGTAACCGGCGCCGGGATAGATGAAGGAATAGCCGATGCGCGGATCCGAGCCGATACCGTGACGCACCAGCTCGATGTCGGCGCCGACCCGCTCAGCGATGTTCGCCATCTCGTTCATGAAACTGATCTTTGTGGCAAGCATCGCGTTGGCTGCGTACTTGGTCAGTTCGGCCGAACGCGGATCCATTAGCACGATGCGTTCGTGATTGCGGTTGAACGGCGCGTACAGCGCCTTGAGCGCTTCGATCGCACGCACGCTGGAAGTGCCCACGACGATGCGATCCGGACGCATGCAGTCCTTGACCGCGTCGCCTTCCTTGAGGAATTCCGGATTGGAGACAACATCGAACTCATGCTTGGCGCCGCGTGCAGCGAGCTCGGCGGCGATGGTTTCGCGCACGCGGTCGGCTGTGCCGACCGGCACGGTGGATTTGTTCACCACCACGCGATAGCCGTCGATGTGTTTGCCGATGCTTCGCGCGACCGCAAGCACATGCGACAAATCCGCACTGCCGTCCTCGTCCGGCGGGGTGCCGACCGCGATGAACAGCATCTGGCCATGGGCAATGGCGCGCACCGAATCAGTTGTGAATTGCAAGCGGCCGGTGGCGCGATTGGCGGCGACCAATTCGGCCAGCCCTGGCTCAAAAATCGGCATCCGGCCCTGTTCGAGCCTGGCAATCTTGTCCGCATCCACGTCCATGCAGACCACGTCATTGCCGACTTCGGCCAGGCACGTCCCGGTGACCAGACCTACATAACCGGTGCCAAACAGGGTGATACGCATTCGCCGGATTCCGCGCGCGTGGAGGGAACGCGCATTGTAGTGAGCTGCGCCGCCACGACCAAGCGCCGCAAAGCAAAAGGCGCGGTTACCCGCGCCTTTTGCCGGAACGATGTAGCGGGAATTACTTCTTCGGCTCGGCCACTTTGGCCGGTTCCGGCTTGTCGATGCTGATCAGGCTGACGTCGAAGACCAACGTCGCATCCGGGCCGATCTGCGGCGGTCCGTGCTCGCCGTAGGCCAGCTTGGCGGGAATGAAGAACTTGTATTCCGAACCCACCGGCATCAGCTGCAAGCCTTCGGTCCAGCCAGGAATCACGTTGGCCAGCGGGAATTTCGCCGGCTGGCCGCGATCGATCGAGCTGTCGAACTTGGTGCCGTCGATCTTGGTGCCCACGTAGTTCACGGTCACGGTGTCGGACTTGACCGGCTTGGCGCCCTTGCCTTCCTTGACGACTTCGTACTGCAGGCCCGAGGCAGTGACCTTGACGCCTTTCTTGGTCTTGTTCTTGGCCAGGAACTCGTCGCCTTCCTTCTGGTTCTTCTCGGCTTCGGACTTCATCTTGGCCATCTGTTCGCCGCGCAGTTTTTCCATGAACTCCTGGCGCACGGCCAGCGCCTCGGGTTCGGTCATGGTCGTCTTCTCGCCCTTGAGCGTGGCTTCCAGCGCCTTGACCACGACGTTCAGGTCGATGTCGTCCTTGATCGAGCTCAGACCACGGCCCACGTCCATACCGACCATGTAGCTGTATTCGGTTTTCTTGTCGCCCTTGAACTTGGCGTCGATGGCGGCCTTGTCGACCGCAGGTTTGGCCGCAGCGGCGGTTGCCGGATGCGCGGCCGGCTTGGTGTCGGCGGCGCCGGCGGAGCCAGCGGCGAGCGCAGCCGCGACAGCGGCGGCGGTCAGGGTCTTGCGCAGAAACTTCGTCATGTGTACTCCTGGATTGAATGGATTGCCGGCCATGCGGCACGCGGTGCAACTGCATTGGGCCGCGTATTGTGCGGTCACGCCGCGCCGAAGGCAAACGGACGTGGTTTGGACTACGTCGGGACCGCTGGGTTCCCAACCCGCACGACCGCACAAGGTAAAATGCGCGCATGATCCGATTCGATAACCTGACCCTGCGCCGCGGCCCGCTGGTCCTGCTTGAAGAAATGACTCTCGCCCTGCACGCCGGCTGGCGCGTAGGCATTACCGGGCGCAACGGAGCGGGCAAATCCAGCCTGTTGGCGCTGGTGGCGGGCGAACTGGCGCCAGATGCCGGTCATTTCGCCCGCCCGTCCGGCTGGACGCTGGCTTTCGTCCGCCAGGAAGTGCCGGCGCTGGAATGCACGGCACTGGATTATGTGCTCGACGGCGATAGCGAATACCGCGCCATCGAACGGAATCTGAGCGCCGCCGAAGCAGCGCACGACGGCGTCGAAATAGCGCATCTGCATGAGCGCCTGCACACGATCGGCGGTTATGCCGCGCCGGCGCGTGCCGGTGCTTTGCTGCACGGGCTGGGCTTTGCCAATGGCGACGAGAACCGCAGCGTGGAGGAGTTCTCCGGCGGCTGGCGGATGCGTCTGAACCTGGCACAGGCGCTGATGTGCCGATCCGACCTGCTGCTGCTGGACGAGCCGACCAATCACCTGGATCTGGATGCCGTGCTCTGGCTGCAGGACTGGCTTGCGCGCTATTCAGGCACCCTGCTGCTGATCTCCCACGACCGCGAATTTCTCGATGCGGTGGTCACCCATGTGTTGTCGATCGCCGAACGCAAGGCCGAACTGTTCGGCGGCGATCTGTCCGGTTACGAACGCAAGCGCGCCGAGCAGCTAGTGCAGCAGCAGGCCGCGTTCGACAAACAGCAGCGCGAGCGAGCGCATCTGCAGCATTTCGTCGACCGCTTCCGCGCCAAGGCGACCAAGGCGCGGCAAGCGCAAAGCCGCATCAAGGCGCTGGAGCGTATGGTCGAAATCGCGCCCGTGCGGGCAGCATCGAGCCTGCAAATCCAGTTCCGCGAACCGGCTCGCCTGCCAGCGCCCTTGCTCAAGCTCGACGCGGTGGTTGCTGGTTATGGCGAACGCCACGTGCTCGAGCACGTGAAACTACTCCTCGCGCCCGGCGACCGCATCGCCCTGCTTGGTGCCAACGGCGCAGGCAAATCGACCTTGGTGAAGCTTCTCGCCGGTGCGCTGGCACCGCTGGCGGGCGAGCGCATTGCGTCGAAGGATTTGGCCATCGGCTACTTTGCCCAGCATCAGCTCGAACAACTCGATCCGGAAGCGACCGCGGTCGCGCATCTGCTGCGCCTGCAACCCGCATTGGGCGAAAAAGCCGCGCGCGACTTTCTCGGCGGATTCGGGTTTTCCGGCGAACGCGCGCTGACGCCGGTGGCGCCATTTTCCGGTGGCGAAAAAGCGCGCCTGTGCCTTGCGCTGACCGCTTTCCAGCGCCCAAACCTGCTGTTGCTGGACGAACCGACCAACCATCTGGATCTGGACATGCGCGAGGCGCTGACGGAAGCGCTGAACGATTTTGCCGGCGCTGTCGTGTTGGTCGCGCACGACCGTGCGCTGATCCGGGCCTGCTGCGACACCTTGCTGCATGTCGGCGGCGGCCGCGTCGCTGCCTACGATGGCGATCTGGACGATTACGCGCGCCTGGTGATGCGCGCGGAGCCAGCCGCGACGGCGCAATCTGTGCCGGCAAGCACCGCATCACGCCGCGACAACCGCCGCGAGCGTGCAGAACAACGCGCGCGCATCGCACCGTTGCGCCAGCAACTGCAGCGGCTGGAGCAGCGCATGCAGACGCTGGCTGGCGAACGCGCCGTGGTCGAGGCGCAACTGGCTGATGCGCAAATCTACGCGGATGGCGAATCCGCCCGCCTGACGGAATTGACCCGCAACGCCACCGCGTTGGCCGCCGAAAACGACCGGCTGGAATCCGACTGGCTGCTTGCGCAGGCCGAACTGGAATCGGCGGCACCCTGATTCGCCACGCGGCGCGGCAGCTTGCCGTATAATTGGCGGCTGCCTTTTCCCACATCGGAATTCCCATGTCGCAGCTCATCGCGCCGCACGGCGGCCGTCTAGTCAATTTGCAAATCGTCCAGGCGGCCGAACGCGTCGCGCTCAAGCGCGCCGCCGCCCACATGCCGGCCTGGGACCTGAGCGCGCGTCAGGTCTGCGATCTGGAGATGCTGTTGTCTGGCGCGTTTTCGCCGCTCGAAGGTTTCATGACCCGCGCCGATTACGCACCGGTCTGCAAGGACATGCGTCTGGCTTCCGGCGTGCTTTGGCCCATGCCGATCACGCTGGATGTCAGCGCGGAGTTCGCGTCCAAATTGGGCGAGGCCAAACAGATCGCGTTGCGCGATCCGGAAGGCGTGGCCCTGGCCGTGCTTGATGTGCAAGATCGCTGGGAAGTCGATCGCGAAGCCGAAGCGCACGAAGTCTTCGGCAGCGCCGATCCGCTGCACGCCGGCGTCAATTACGTGGTGAACAAAGCCAATCCGGTGTATCTGGGTGGCCGCGTGCACGGCCTGGAAGCGCCGCGCCACTACGATTTTCGCCATCTGCGTTTGACCCCGCGCGAGCTGCGCGAACAGTTCGAGAAACTCGGCTGGCAGCGCATCGTCGCGTTCCAGACGCGCAACCCGATGCACCGCGCACATCTGGAACTCACGTTCCGCGCCGCGCAAATCGCCGAGGCGAATCTGCTCATCCACCCAAGCGTGGGCATGACCAAGCCGGGCGACATCGACCACTACACGCGCGTGCGTTGTTACGAAAAACTCATCGCGCACTATCCGGAACAGACCAGCATGTTGAGCTTGCTGCCGCTGGCCATGCGCATGGGCGGCCCGCGCGAGGCGTTGTGGCACTCGATCATCCGCAAGAATCACGGCTGCACGCATTTCATCGTCGGCCGCGATCACGCGGGTCCCGGCAAAGCAGCGTCAGGCAAACCTTTCTACGGCCCCTACGACGCGCAGGAACTGGTGCGCAAGCATCAGGACGAGCTCGGCATCAAGATGGTACCGTTCCAGGAAATGGTCTACGTGCAGGAACGCGCGCAATATGTGCCGGCGAACGAGGTGGAGCCTGGCGAAACCGTGCTCAACATCTCCGGCACCGAGCTGCGCCGACGTCTGCACGAGGGCCTGGATATCCCCGAATGGTTCACCTATCCGGAAGTGATCGAAGAACTGCGCCGCACGCATCCACCGCGGCACAAGCAGGGCTTTACCGTATTCTTCACCGGTTTGTCGGGTGCGGGCAAATCAACCGTGGCCAACGCCCTGCTCGTGCGCCTGCTCGAACTCGGCTCGCGTCCGGTCACCCTGCTCGACGGCGACGTGGTGCGCAAACATCTGTCCAGCGAACTGGGTTTTTCGCGCGAACACCGCGACCTCAACGTGCAGCGAATCGGCTTCGTCGCCAGCGAAATCACCAAGAACGGCGGTATTGCGATCTGTGCACCGATCGCGCCGTACGCGGCCGCGCGCAGATCGGTGCGCGAAATGATTGAGGCTTATGGCATGTTCGTGGAAATCCACGTATCCACGCCGATCGGAGTGTGCGAATCGCGCGACCGCAAAGGCCTGTACGCGCTGGCCCGCGCCGGCAAGATCAAGGAGTTCACCGGCGTGAGCGATCCCTATGAGGTGCCCGAGCATGCGGAATTGTCGATCGATACTTCGGACATCAGCCCGGACGAAGCCGTGCAACGCATCGTTCTCAAGCTCGAAGCACTCGGTTTGATTCGCCCGCGGGCCTGAAAAATCGTTGCGCATCCCGCAGCGCACAACGGTTTGGTGCGGATTTCCGGCTGTCGTTGCGGATAGCCATAGCGCTTGTTTCTATATTTTTCAATAACTTGGGCTAGCCGTTCTGCATTTCTGATCTGCGTTGCTTGCGGGTGCTTGACAAGTCTCGTCTAGGTGTTATACTTAAATACAACACTAGAACGATGACTCACCGAACCGGAGACCCACATGAACCTGCAAGCCCTGCTGATCCGCGCCAGCGTGTTGATCGCAACCTGCCTGATCCTGGCCATAGCCACGCTACCCTCTCGCAACCATTCGCCGGCCGCGAGCGCAAAGCCTACGGTTGCGCATGGGGCCATCACTAACGCAACACCGGAACCGGTGCTGTTGCCAACCATTCACGTGCGGCCGACTGCCGATCAACTCGCCGAACGCCACAGCGTTCAGCCGTCCGCTCCCAGCCCTATGATTCAGGCCGCCGTCCCGCAACGCGTGTTCGCCGCTCCCGCCGCAGCACTGTCCGGGATGCGGCTGGACATGCCGTACTATTCCTTTGGCAAGGTTCTGCCGCACGTCAGCAAGGAATAGGCATGAGCATCACCTGGAACGACAACGCTCCGATCTACCGCCAGCTGCGCGACCGCGTAGTGGCGATGATCCTGGACGGCGTTCTCAAACAAGGCGACGCATTGCCGTCGGTGCGCCAGGTCGCGGCGGATTTTCAGCTCAATCCGATCACTGTGTCCAAGGCCTACCAGGAACTGGTTGACGAAGAGCTGGTGGAAAAACGCAGAGGACTGGGCATGTACGTCACTGAAGGAGCGCGCAGCGCGCTGTTCAAATCCGAACGCGAGCGCTTTCTGCGAGAGGAATGGCCGCTGCTGTACGCGCGGCTCAACCGCATGGGGCTGGATCTGAAAACGCTGATGGAAAACGTTGAAAAAACCAAAGAGGCCGGAAAATGAGCGCAGTGATACAGGCAAAGGGACTGAGCAAGCGCTACGGCACGACGGTGGCGCTGGACAACGTGAACCTGGATATCCAGCCCGGCCGCATTGTCGGCCTGGTCGGACCGAACGGCGCCGGCAAGACCACGGCGCTGAAGGCGATTCTGGGGCTGGCCGAATTCGACGGCCAGCTCTCGGTGCTTGGTCTGGACCCGCGTACTCGACGCACCGAGCTGATGCAGCAGGTGTGCTTCATCGCCGACGTGGCTGTGCTGCCGCGTTGGTTGCGCGTGGGCGACGCGGTGGATTTCGTCGGCGGCGTGCATCCGCGCTTTTCGCGTGAAAAGTGCCAAAAACTGCTGGCGCGCACGAAGATCCAGCCGACCCAGCGCGTGCGCGAGCTGTCCAAGGGCATGATCGTGCAGTTGCACCTGGCGCTGGTCATGGCCATCGACGCCAAGTTGCTGATCCTGGACGAACCCACGCTCGGTCTGGATATCCTGTACCGCAAAGAGTTCTACAACAACCTGCTCGGCGACTACTTCGACGAGGAAAAAACCATCCTCGTAACCACGCACCAGATTGAGGAGATCGAGCACATCCTCACCGACCTGTTGTTCATCAAGGAAGGTCGAATCGTGCTGGACGCGACCATGGACGCAGTCGGCGAGCGCTTCGCCGAAGTGATGGTCAATCCCGACAAAGCCGACGCCGCGCGCGCACTAAAACCACTTTACGAACGCCAGATTTTCGGCAAATCCATCTTTCTGTTCGACGGCGTCGACAAGGCGCGCCTGGCCGAATTGGGCGAGCTGCACAAACCCAGCGTGGCGGATCTGTTCGTCGCCACCATGCAAGGAACCTACGCATGAACACCATCACTCCCACGAGCAAATTTCTCTGGCAAGTCCGGCGCGAATTCTGGGAACACCGCGGGGGTTTTTTGTGGACGCCGCTGATCGTCGCCACAGTGATGTTGGCGCTTTGCGCCATGGCTCTGATCACTGCTGAGTTCACCGCCCATCAGCACGGCATCAACATCAACGGCATTCAGCTGGATCAACTGGTCAGCAATCTGAGCCCGGAAGCGCGTACGCAATTCCAAACCGGCACGGACATGGGGCTGATCACGATGGGCCTGCCGATTCGGATTGCATTGTTCGTGGTCGTGTTCTTTTACGCGCTCGGCGCGCTGTACAACGATCGCGCCGACCGCAGCGTCCTGTTCTGGAAATCTCTGCCGCTATCCGATACGCAAACCGTGCTAGCCAAGGTTGCCGCAGCGCTCGTGGTCGCGCCAGCGCTGGCCGTAGCCGGCATGATTGCGTTGCAATTGGGTTTTCTGTTGCTGCTCAGCCTCTATGCAGGCTTGCACGGCATCAACGCACTGCCGCTGCTGTGGTCACCCATGCATTTGATCGCGCTTTGGATCAAGCTGCTGATACTGATTCCGGTCAACGGGCTGTGGGCGCTGCCCTGCCTGGGCTGGCTGTTACTGTGCTCCAGCTATGCGCGTTCCAAACCGTTCCTGTGGGCAGTGATGCTGCCGATCGTCGCCGGTGTGATCGTGTCGTGGGTGCAACTGATGCAGGCGTTCGACCTGCACAGCGGCTGGTTCTGGCGCCACATCGTCGGCCGCCTGCTGCTAAGCCTGATTCCGGAGAGCTGGATGAACTTCGACTCGCTCCGTGCACTCCAACACACCGGAAGCAACCCCGCCGAAGCGATCGGTAGTCTGCTCTCGTTCGGCGCCATCACCGACCAGTTCGCCTCGCCGAATTTCCTGATCGGCGTCGCTGCGGGCGTGGCGATGATCGTCGCGGCGATCTGGCTGCGCCGCCGGCGCGTTGAGGCCTACGCCTGATCGCGACTCGATGCCTCGAAAAACAACGGGAGACGCCGATGACTTTCCTGAAAACGTTGTGCAGCTTCGCCGTACTGATTGCACTCGCTGGATGCAGCGACAGATCCGAGGGTGATTCGGTCTTTCGCCATCTGAGCATACTGAGCGATCACCAGATCGCCGTGCACGCGCCGGATCGTGCCGATGCCACCATCACCGCGACCGGCGATCTGGTCATTGCCGGCAAACCGGTCACGCTCGACGCCGTGCAGCAACAACTGGCGATCCGCTATTTCACGAGCGCGGTCGCGTTGCGCAATGATGCGATCACGACCGGCGCGGCGGGAATCGCAACTGCGCAACAAGCCATCAGCAGCGTTGCCTCGGGGCTCGCATCCGGCGACCCGGACAGGATCGGAGACCAGGTCGACGCCAGCGCCGCGAAAGTCGACGCCGCGGCGAACCGTGTGTGTGCAGATTTGCAGTCACTGGTGTCGGCGCAAAACGGGCTGCTGCAAACGCTGCCGCAGTTCCTGCCCTACGCATCCATCCAGGCGAAGGAAGTCACGGACTGCCGCACGAATTGAAACGATTGAACTGCTGGCCGCCGTCGCGGCGGCCGGCAATCGGAAAGCCGGTTACTTGACGGTATCCGACAGCACACGGTAGGTATTGCCACCTTGGCTCTGCAATCCAATCTGACCCAGGTCGAGAGTGCCGTCGAGCCAGTAGCGCGCGAGGGCCGATCCGGTGCGGCGCACGATGATCGCCGCGTGCTGTCCAACGTAAACGATATCGCCCTGGCGCAGATCCGTGGGCTTGAGCACATCGCCGACGTCACGGCTCTCGGCGTAACGGTCCTGCAGGAACTTGCGTTCCGCTGAACCGGCGCCCGGGACAGTGGCGACCACGCTACTACCACTGCGCGTGCGCAAGACCGGTGTGGCGCTCGTGTCGATCGGCCGCACCACCTTGTAACGGTTCTCGCCGTTCGGTGAAAGCTCGATGCGCTCCAGATTCAGTTCGCCCTGCAGCCAGTAGAACTGCAGACGGGTGCTGCCCCGGCGAACCACGCCGCGCACATCGCCATCGGCGTAGACGACGTCATTCGGCTGCAATTGGTCCACCTGCAACCGGCCGTCGGCGGGGCGACCGCCGTTGAGGTTCTTTTCCATGCTGTGGCGAGTGGCCGCAAGCCTGTCCGCCGCCGCTTTCTCGGTAGCGGCTTTCTGTGCTGCGACTTTCTCCGCAGCCGCTTTTTCCGCAGCGAGCTTGTCCGCAACGGCTTTCTCGGCAGAGGCTTTTTCCGTGGCAGCGCGCTCTGCAGAGGCTTTGGCTGCGGCGGCCTGGGCCGCTGCACGCGCTGCGGCGGCCTGTTCGGCAGCGGCCTTCTCCCGCGCCGCCTTGTCTTCAGCCGCTCGCTGCGCCGTGGCTTTTTCGGCAGCGGCCTTTTCCGCAGCGGCGTGTTCGGCGGTGGGCGCGGCGGATTTGGCCGGTGCAGCCTCGACCACTTTCACCAGCACATTCTCGAAAAAGCCGTCGATGGCCCTGATCGGAACATTTGCGGCGCCGGCGTGCAATTTGGCCGCAACCTTGTCCTGCCAGTAGGCGGGTGCGGTCACATCCAGCGATTTGCCGGCTGCCGAAGCCTGTTGCGCGATGTCGGCGAGCTTGGAGTCGCCCGCGCCAGACAGAAAATCCTTGCCGTTGACATCAACTTGCTGGGCCAGTGCCGCGCCGGCAAAGAACATCGCCATCAATGGTAACCACTTGTACATATTCGTCTCCGACACCCTGTGAGTTAACCGAATTGGCAGTTTGCCGCGCCAAGTGCCGCCGGCATGTGCCGTTCGGCATACGATACGCTTGAAACTCCCGAGTGCGTGCCTCGCTGCGCCCGGGATGTTGCTAGGCTCGGTCATCCTGGCCTCGCCAAACAACCCGACCCCGGGCGTCCTGCTCCGGGCGTTCGGCTGCTTGCACGATGCGCTACTCCGCATCGTGCAAGCGCTCGCCTCAGCCACCGCTGCTGTCCCCGTGCACACCGCCACGCGTCAGCGCCATCGGATCGAGCAGTTCCTTCAGTTTCGCCTTCGGCAGACCCGTGGTTTCCAGCGCCACGTCGAGGATCGGCCGGCCTTGCTTGTAGGCCTGCTTGGCCGTGGCCGCGCCCTTGTCATAGCCGATTACGGCATTCAACGCCGTGACCAGGATCGGATTCTTGTCCAACGCCTCGCGGATCTTGTCCTGACGCACCTTGAATCCGGCAATGGACTTGTCCGCGAGCAGGCGCGACGCATTCGCCAGGATTTCGATACTTTGCAGCAAGTTCAGTGCCACCACCGGCAGCATCACGTTGAGCTGGAAATTACCGGACTGCCCGGCAATCGTGATCGTCGCATCGTTGCCGATGACCTGCGCGCAGACCATCGCCATCGCCTCCGGAATCACCGGATTGACCTTGCCCGGCATGATCGACGAGCCCGGCTGCAAGGCCGGCAGTTCGATCTCGCCCAAGCCCGCAAGCGGGCCCGAATTCATCCAGCGCAGGTCGTTCGCGATCTTCATCAGTGAGCAGGCCAACGTCTTTAACTGGCCGGACAATTCCACCGCGGCGTCCTGTGAGGACATGCCTTCGAAGAAATTGCCGGATGACTCGAACTTCACGCCGCTCAGCTTCGTCAGTTCCTTGCAGATGGCCGGGCCGAGCCTCGCATCCGCATTGATGCCGGTGCCGACCGCCGTGCCGCCCTGCGGCAACTTGCGCACGCGCTTGAGCGTGTCGCTCAGGCGCTCGATGCCGGAGCCGACTTGCGCCGACCAGCCAGACAATTCCTGGCCGAACGTGACCGGCATCGCGTCCATCAGGTGCGTGCGCCCGGTCTTGGCGACCTTGCTCAATTCCTTGGCGCGCTTGTCGAGGGTTTTCTTTAGGTGCGCCAGCGCCGGCAGCAACTGTTCCGACACCGTCAGCGCGGCGCTGACGTGCACCGCGGTCGGAATCACGTCGTTGGACGACTGCCCGTTGTTGACGTCGTCGTTCGGATGAACTTTCGTACCCGCCGCCGCACACAGATGCGCGATGACCTCGTTCGCATTCATGTTGCTCGATGTACCCGAGCCGGTCTGGAATACGTCGATCGGGAACTGCGCGTCGAACTCGCCGGCGGCCACGCGTGCGGCCTGTCTGCGGATCGCCTTTGCTTTCGCCTTGGACAAATGTTCCAGGTCGGCATTCGCCTGCGCGGCGGCAGACTTGATCAGGCCCAGCGCGCGGATGAATTCACGCGGCATGGCCAGTCCGGAAATCGGGAAGTTGTCCACCGCGCGCTGCGTCTGCGCGCCCCACAGCGCGGCGGACGGGACTTTCAACTCGCCCATGCTGTCGCGCTCGATGCGGAAATCGGCCATCGAAGAACTCCGTGAACCCAAGGTCGGATAAGGCCGGCGATTATAACCTCCCGGTGTATCATTCGCGTTTCCCGGTCCGCGAACCCGCCATGCAGCCCTCACCGCTTACCGCCCTGTCGCCGCTGGATGGCCGCTACGCCGCCAAGGTGGAGGCGCTGCGACCCATTTTCAGCGAATTCGGCTTGATGCAGCGGCGCGTCGTGGTCGAAATCCACTGGTTGCTGGAACTGGCCGGCGAAAAGGCTGTCGCCGAACTCGGCGCCCTGCCCGCCGGCGCGCGGCAATTCCTCACGACGCTGGCCGATGGTTTTTCGTGGCAGGACGCCGAGCGCATCAAGGCCATCGAAGCCACGACGAACCACGACGTCAAGGCGGTCGAATATTTCATCAAGGAAAAGATCGGCCAGGAAAAATCGGAAATCGGCGCGGAACTCGCCAACGCCAGGGAATTCGTCCACTTCGCCTGCACCAGCGAGGACATCAACAACCTCGCGTATGCACTCATGCTGCGCGATGCGCGCGAAACCGTACTGCTGCCGATGTTGGACAAGCTCATCCACACCTTGCGGCAGATGGCGCATGCGCTGGCCGGTCAAGCCATGTTGTCGCGCACGCACGGGCAGACGGCCAGCCCGACCACGCTCGGCAAGGAAATCGCGAATGTCGTTGCGCGCCTTTCGCGCCAGCGCCAGCAGATCGCCGCGGTGGAGCTCACCGGCAAGATCAACGGCGCGGTCGGCAACTACAACGCGCACATCGTCGCGTATCCCGAAGTCGATTGGCAGGCGTTGTCGCGGCGTTTCGTCGAGTCGCTCGGATTGGTCTGGAATGCCTACACCACTCAGATCGAGCCGCACGACGGCATCGCCGAATTGTGCGATGCGATGCGCCGCTGCAACACGATCCTGATTGATTGGTGCCGCGACGCGTGGGGCTACATTTCGCTCGGCTATTTCAAGCAGGCGCTCAAACCCGGCGAAGTCGGATCGAGCACCATGCCGCACAAGGTCAATCC
>JBOHYL010000028.1:0-1755 GCA_050737915.1 Rudaea sp. | reverse complement strand
CGCACCTTTGACCACAGTGTGCGCCCAGGACCGGTGGAACGCGGATTCCGGCGTTTCCCGATCCAGCAAGCCGGAATCGCCGGAGAGGGAATCCAGCGAACGCACCTGGGCGTGGCCGCCGCGCTTGAAGGTTTTCTCTTGGTCCAGCACGTCGTCGAGAAAGCGCTTGAGTGCGGTGAGCAGCAAGGCGCGAAAGCGCCCGCGTTGCGGATCGGCCTTCAGGTAATAGCCGTGTTCGATGAAGCGCGCGAAAAAAGCCTGGGTCAGGTCTTCGGCGGATTCTGTCGTGTAATGGTGGCACAGGATGTAGGCATGCACGGGCGGGCGGTAGGTGCGGCACAGCGATTCCAGCGCGACCCGGGCCTGGGCCGGGTCCTTGCTTGCGTCGAGCACGAGGCTCCATCGTGTCGTCTGAAACCGGTTCATGCGGGCGCTCCGTACCTCGCGCATGCGCGATCCTGCCACAACGACCACGCAGGCGCCTGTGCAAGCGTAGTTTCGGCAATCGGGAGAAAGGATTACACGCACGCAAGAAAAGGCCCGCTTTCGCGGAGCCGAGCGTTGGAGTCGGACAGCGTTCGCCTGGCCTGTTTCGGATTCACCGGGAGCGATTACAGCGTGCCGCCTTCAGCTTACGAGCGTACCGATCGCTTCGCCGCGCATGATGCGCATCAAATCGCCTTCGCGGCGCATGTCGTAGATGCGCAGCGGGACCTTGTGGTCGCGGCACAGGGCGATGGCGGCGGTATCCATCACCGCGAGCTTGCGTTCGATCACCTGGTCGTAAGTAAGCTGCTCGAAGCGTTGCGCGCTCTTGTCCTTTTTCGGGTCGGCGCTGTACACGCCATCGACTTTGGTCGCCTTGAGCAGCAGGTCGGCGTCGATTTCGATGGCGCGTAGCGCGGCGGCGGAATCCGTGGTGAAGAACGGGTTGCCGGTGCCGGCGGCGAAGATCGCGATGCGGCCCTTTTCCAAATGCCGGATCGCGCGGCGGCGGATGAAGTCCTCGCAGACTTCGTTGATCTTGATAGCGCTCATCACGCGCGCTCTGGCCCCGAGTTTTTCCAGCGCGTCCTGCATCGCCAGCGCATTGATCACGGTGGCGAGCATGCCCATGTTGTCGCCGGTGACGCGATCCATGCCGGCCGCGGCCAGGCCTTCACCGCGAAAGATGTTGCCGCCGCCGATGACGATGCCGACCTCGACGCCGGCTTGCTGCACTTCGATTGTCTCGCGGGCCAGGCGGCCGATCATCTGCGGATCGATGCCGTAATCAGCCTTGCCGAGCAGGGCTTCGCCGGAAAGCTTGAGCAGGATGCGTTTGTACTTGATCTTGGCAGGCATGCGCGGCTCCGGCGGATGGGCAAAACGCGCGTATTGTAGCCGAGTGTCGCGACGTCAGGCGGTCTCGTAAGCCATCACTTTCTCGGGCTCTTGCAAGAAATTGCCCTGCACGAAATTCACCCCGCACGAGAACAGGATCGACATGCTCGCCGCGTCCTCGACGAATTCGGCGACGGTGAGCTTGCCGGCGTGGTGCGCCTGATCGCACAGTTCCTTGATCTTTTCCTGATGTTCCTTGTTTTTCGGCAGTTCGGCCATGAAGTTGCGGTCGAGCTTGAGGTAGTTCGCGTCCACGTGCTTGAGCAACTGGAAGGAATTCAGGCCCGAGCCGAATTGCTCCAGCGCGAAACCGCAGTGGATCTGCTTGAGTCCGGTGACGAAGGCGCGCGCGGGCTTGAGGCTGGTGACAAC
>JBOHYL010000027.1:0-5031 GCA_050737915.1 Rudaea sp. | reverse complement strand
TCGCGCTCCGGCTTGAAGGTGCGGTAGTTGATGGTCTCGGGCTTCTTCACTTCGCCGAACGACCATGAGCGGATCAGCTCCGGCGAAGCAAGCGCGATCTTGATCGAGTCGAAATCCAGCGACTGGCGGGTTTGGTTGAACAGATTCAATAAGTCTTTCATTTTTTGCAACTCCAATACGGAGAAATTTCGTTGTCGAGAGACGAGGGCAAAGGACCCAGGGCTGAAGATCAGGAGCGGTTCGGCTGCAGGCTTTTCAGCCCTCGGCTCTCAGCCCTGTTTCCATTCAATGCTCCTCAAGCTCCATATTGATCGCCAGAGAACGAATCTCCTTGACCAACACGTTGAACGATTCGGGCATGCCCGCGGCCATCTCGTGATTGCCGTCGACGATGTTCTTGTACATCTGGTTACGGCCCGGTACGTCGTCGGATTTCACCGTCAGCATTTCCTGCAGCGTGTACGCTGCGCCATACGCTTCGAGCGCCCAGACCTCCATTTCGCCGAAGCGCTGTCCGCCGAACTGCGCCTTGCCGCCCAGCGGTTGCTGGGTGACGAGCGAGTACGGACCGGTCGAACGCGCATGCATCTTGTCGTCGACCAGGTGGTTGAGCTTGAGCATGTGCATGTAGCCCACCGTCACCTTGCGGTCGAACGCCTCACCGGTACGACCGTCGTACAAGGTGGTCTGGCCGGATTCGGGCAGGTCCGCGAGCTTGAGCATGGCCTTGATCTCGGTCTCGTGCGCACCGTCGAACACGGGCGTGGCCATTGGCACACCGGCGGAAAGATTTTTCGCCAGCGCCAGGATTTCCTCATCGGTCAACTCGCGCAGCTTGACGCGATCCCCGAACACGGCCTTGTCGTGGTTGTAGATTTCGTCGAGGAACTTGCGCAGTGAGCTGGCCTTTTCGCGCGCCTCGAGCATGCGCTGGATCTTCAGACCCAGGCCACGCGCGGCCCAACCCAGATGCGTCTCCAGGATCTGGCCGATGTTCATGCGCGACGGTACACCGAGCGGATTGAGCACGATGTCGATCGAGGTGCCGTCGGCCATGAACGGCATGTCTTCGACCGGGCGGATCATCGACACCACACCCTTGTTGCCGTGGCGGCCGGCCATCTTGTCGCCTGGCTGCACGCGGCGCTTGACCGCCAAGTATACCTTTACCATTTTCAGCACGCCGGGAGCGAGATCGTCGCCGGCGGTGATCTTGGCCTGCTTGTCCTTGAAGCGCTTGTCGAACTCGGCCTTGTGGCGCTTGATCTGTTCCTGCGCCTTCTCCAGCAGTTCGGCCACGTCCGCGTTCTTCATGCGCAGCGCGAACCACTCGTCCTTCTTCAGGGTATCGAGGTAATCGTTGGTGATCGCTGTGCCCTTCTTCAGGCCATGTGCACCGCCGTTGGCAACCTTGCCGACAAGCTGGTCGCGCAGACGGCTGAAAATGGCGCCCTCGAGGATGCGGAACTGATCGTCGAAGTCCTTTTTGATGCGCTTGACCTCCATTTCCTCGATCTGCTTGGCACGCTTGTCCTTCTCGATGCCGTCACGGGTGAACACACTGACGTCGATGACAGTGCCGTCCATTCCCGGCGGCACGCGCAGGCTCGAATCCTTCACATCCGAAGCCTTCTCGCCAAAGATCGCGCGCAGCAGTTTTTCTTCCGGCGTGAGCTGGCTCTCGCCCTTCGGCGTCACCTTGCCGACGAGGATATCGCCGGCCTTCACTTCGGCGCCGATGTAGACCACGCCGGATTCGTCCAGACGCGCGAGCGCTTGTTCGCTCACGTTCGGGATATCGGCGGTGATTTCCTCCGGGCCGAGCTTGGTGTCGCGCGCCGAACAGGTAAGCTCTTCGATGTGAATGGTCGTATAGCGATCTTCCTACACCACGCGCTCGGAGATGAGGATCGAGTCCTCGAAGTTGTAGCCGTTCCAAGGCATGAACGCGACCAGCATGTTCTGGCCGAGTGCGAGCTCACCCAGATCCGTCGACGGTCCGTCGGCGAGTACGTCGCCGCCGGCCACGCGATCGCCAACATTCACCAGCGGGCGCTGGTTCATGCACGTGTTCTGGTTCGAGCGCGTGTATTTGGTCAGTGTGTAGATATCCACGCCGGCGTCGTTATCGCCGCTGATCGTGGCTTCGTCAGCACGCACCACGATGCGGCCTGCGTCGACCTGGTCGATCACGCCGGCACGGCGCGCGACTGCGGTGACGCCCGAATCGCGGGCCAACGGGCGCTCGATTCCGGTGCCGACCAACGGCGTTTGCGAACGCAGCGTCGGTACGGCCTGACGTTGCATGTTCGCGCCCATCAGCGCGCGGTTGGCGTCGTCGTGCTCGAGGAACGGAACCAGCGCGGCGGCCACCGACACGGTCTGCATCGGCGAGACGTCCATGTACTGGATGTCGACCGCCGGACGCAACTCGGATTCGCCATGGTAGCGGCAGGCGACGAGATCTTCGATGAACGCGCCATGCTTATCCAGCGGCGAGTTCGCCTGGGCAATCACGAATTCGCCTTCTTCGATCGCTGACAGGTATTCAACCTTGTCCGTGACCTTGCTGTTGTGCACCTTGCGGTATGCGGTTTCCAGAAAGCCGTAGGAATTCGTGCGCGCATACACGGCTAACGAATTGATCAGACCGATGTTCGGTCCTTCCGGCGTCTCGATCGTGCAAACGCGACCGTAATGCGTCGGATGCACGTCGCGCACCTCGAAGCCGGCGCGTTCGCGGGTCAAGCCGCCCGGGCCCAGGGCCGACACACGGCGCTTGTGGGTGACTTCCGACAGCGGATTATTCTGGTCCATGAACTGCGACAGCTGCGAGGAGCCGAAAAACTCCTTGATCGCCGCAGCGACAGGTTTGGCATTGATCAGATCCTGCGGCGAGAGGTTATCCGCCTCGGCCATGGACAGGCGTTCCTTGACCGCGCGTTCGACGCGCACCAGACCGATGCGGAACACGTTTTCGGCCATCTCACCAACCGAACGCACGCGGCGGTTGCCCAGATGATCGATGTCGTCGACCGTGCCGCGACCATTGCGGATTTCGACCAGTACCTTGAGTACTTCGAGAATGTCGGACGTGTGACCCTGCTTCTTGACCAACTCTTTCGAGTTTTCGTCGTTGCGCGCACCGAAATATTGCGAATCGTAGAGCACGCCGGGGCCGGTGATTTCCTTGCGGCCGACGCGGCGGTTGAACTTCATGCGGCCAACGGCGGAAAGATCGTACCGATCGAACGTGAAGAACAAGTTGTAGAACAGGTTCTGCGCGGCTTCTTTCGTCGGCGGTTCGCCCGGACGCATCATGCGATAGATTTCGCCCAGCGCCTCGAGCGGCGTGCGCGTCGGATCGATGCGCAGGGTATTGGACAGGTACGCGCCACGGTCCAGATCGTTGACGAAAAGCGTCGCAATCTTGTCCACGCCGGCATTGCGAAAGTTTTCCAGATGCGCCAGATCCAGCTCGGTGTTCGCAGTCGCGAGTACTTCGCCTGTTTTCTTGTCAACAATGTCGTGCGCGAGAATGCGACCGGCCAGATACTCGTCCGGTACTTCCAGATTCTTGATTCGGGCGCTGTGCAGATCGCGCACATGCCGCGAGGTGATGCGCTTGCCGGCCTCGACGATGACTTTGCCAGCGGCGACCAGATCGAAGTTCAGGGTCTCGCCGCGCAGGCGTTCGGCGACCAGTTCCAAACGCGCACCGCTCTTCTTGTCCAGATGGAAGACGTTCTTCTCGAAAAAGATATCGAGAATCTGTTCGTTGTTGTAGCCGAGCGCGCGCAACAGCATCGTCACCGGCAGTTTGCGGCGACGATCGATGCGGGTGAATAGCGCGTCTTTCGGATCGAATTCGAAGTCCAGCCACGAACCGCGATAAGGAATGATTCGCGCTGAATACAGCAACTTGCCGGAGCTGTGCGTTTTGCCGCGGTCGTGATCGAAGAACACGCCAGGCGAACGATGCAGCTGCGAGACAATGACGCGCTCGGTGCCGTTGATGATGAAGGTGCCGGTATCGGTCATGAGCGGCAACTCGCCCATGTAGACTTCCTGCTCCTTGACGTATTTCACCGCCTTGTTGGAGGCCGGCGAATCCTTGTCGTAGATGACCAGGCGCACGAGCACGCGCAGCGGCGCACCGTAGCTCATACCACGCGATCTGCACTCTCGTTCATCGAAAGGTGGTTCTCCGAGACGATAGCTGACGTATTCCAGCGCCGCATTGCCCGAATAACTCGAAATCGGGAACACTGATTTGAGCGCTGCATGCAGACCGTGGTCGGCGCGCTGCTTCTCCGACTTGTTCATCTGCAAAAACTCGCGATACGAGTCGGTCTGGATCGCCAGCAACGGCGGTACGTCCAGAACCTGCGGACGCTTGCCGAAATTCTTGCGGATGCGCTTTTTCTCGGTGAAGGAATAACTCATGGTGAGTACCACCTCGGGCTTTGCATGGCCGGCGCGGACGCGAGCCGGGAAGGAAGGAATCGTGAAGGGTCAAGGGTGCGGTGTTGGCCCGCACCACTGACCGCTCACGGTTCCGGCGCAACGGACAAAGCCCACCCCACCTTCAAGCTCTGCGAAAACCGGCATCTGTGCAATCGCCGTTTGCAGGGCTTGGAGGTGGGGCAGGCTCATCAACGCCTGACAGGCAAGCGTTTCAAGTCCCTTATTTCACCTCGACAGTCGCGCCGGCGGCTTCGAGTTCTTTCTTGAACTTCGCCGCATCGTCCTTGTTCACGCCTTCCTTGACGGTGGCGGGAGCGGATTCGACCAGGTCCTTGGCTTCCTTCAGGCCCAGACCGGTGATCGCGCGCACGGCCTTGATCACTTCGACTTTCTTCTCGCCGGTTGCCTTGAGGGCCACGGTGAACTCGGTCTTCTCTTCCGCCGGAGCGGCAGCACCGCCCGCGGCCGGGCCAGCAGCCATGGCCACCGGAGCGGCAGCGGACACGCCGAACTTCTCTTCGAACGCCTTGACCAGGTCCATGACCTCGATGAGCGGCTTGGAAG
>JBOHYL010000026.1:0-9377 GCA_050737915.1 Rudaea sp. | reverse complement strand
GACTACACCAAAATGAAGGCCGCGGTGATGGGCGTGGTGCAGGCCCATTTCCGGCCCGAGTTCATCAATCGTCTGGATGAAATCGTCGTGTTCCGCGCGCTGGACAAGGCGCAGATCCGCGCCATCGCACGCATCCAGGTTGACTATCTCGGCAAGCGCCTTGCCGAACGCCAGCTTTCACTGAAGCTGACCGACAAGGCGCTGGATCTGCTCGGCAATATCGGTTTCGATCCGGTCTACGGCGCGCGCCCGCTCAAACGCGCGATCCAGCAGCAGTTGGAAAACCCTCTGGCCAGAGACATCCTTGCCGGCAAGTTCGCGCCGGGGGACACGATCGATGTTGATATGCTGGGCGGACGACTGGCGTTCGATCGTCGCAGCGGCGTGGCGTAAGCTCCGATTCTCAGCCTTCTGCCTGATCAAACCACCATGCCTATCTACGAATTCCAATGCTCTACCTGCGACAATCGTTTCGAGTGCCTGCAAAAGCTATCCGACCCGGATCCAGATCGTTGTCCCGAATGCGGCAAGCCGACGGTCAAACGCTGCGTGACCGCGCCGGTGTTTCGTCTGGCCGGAAGCGGGTGGTATGAAACCGACTTCAAAAAAGAGGGCGACAGGAAGCACAACCTGGCCGGAAAGGACGAAGCGCCGAAAGTCGACACGTCCAAGGCCGATGCGCCCAAGCTCGACGCCGCCAAACCGACGGTCGAGCCAAAATCCGGCGACAAGCCCGCCGCAAAACCGGCGCCGGACGCCAAACCCACGGCAGCCAAACCAGCGGCAGCCAAACCCGATTGAATCGGCCATACCGGATTGAGGCGCACGTTCAGTTTCTCGTCAGCGCCGTCCGCGCTAGACTGCAAGCAGGCAACAACGGGATGGAGGACGACATGTCGATTCGATCGATTACAGGATATGCATTGTTGGCGATGCTGTGCGGATTGCCTGGGGGCGTGGCACATGCGCAGCAAGGTTATGGTTACGGCGGCGACCGCGGCTCGGTGGAGTGCCGCAGCAACGGCTACGGCCGTCAGGTCTGCCGAGTGCCATGGCGAGACGCGCGCATCATCCGGCAGTTATCGGATACGCGCTGTGTGCGTGGCCAGAATTGGGGCATCGACCGCTATGGTCTGTGGGTCGACAACGGCTGCGCAGCTCGTTTCGTGGCTGCCGACGGTCCGGGCTACGATCACGGCGGAGGCTGGTCCCCGCCGCCGCGCTGGGATCACCGTTTCGAGGTCAGTTGCAGCAGTCCACAATACCAGCGGTATTTCTGCTCGGTCGATGCCGGTGGTAGCGGCCGCATTTATCTGCAGCGGCAAACTTCCAAGTCCGCGTGCATAGAAGGGCGAACCTGGGGTTGGAATCGCGCTGGCATATGGGTAGATCAGGGTTGTGCCGGCATATTTACCGTGGATCGGCGCTGGCATTAGCCGATGCTGGCTGCCGCCGACTGCGCGGCAGGTATCGACAAACGCCCGCCATCTGGCGGGCGTTTTGTTTGCAGCGCAGCAAAATCCCTCGTAGCATGCGCGATCGTTGTTTTGTGTGGGTCCATCCACGCAGAATCAAAAACCGTCCATCCATGGACGGACTTTCAACAAAAACGGGTTCTTGCATGCGTAGTCATTATTGCGGCCTCGTCGACGAAGCCCTCATCGGACATGATGTGATCCTGTGCGGCTGGGTGGATACCCGTCGCGACCACGGTGGCGTGATCTTCATCGACCTGCGCGATCACGAAGGCATCGTGCAGGTGGTGATTGAACCGGACAATGCGACCGCGTTCGCCGCGGCCGAACATGTGCGTTACGAGTATTGCTTGCGAATTGCGGGGAAAGTGCGTAACCGGCCGGCCAGTCAGGTCAACGAACGTCTGCGCACCGGCAAGGTGGAAGTCGTCGCTGCCACGGTGGAAGTGCTCAACGCCGCGGCGCCGTTGCCGTTCATGCTGGACGACGCTGCGGGCGAGGAACCGCGCCTGCGCTGGCGCTACCTCGACCTGCGCCGCCCCGAAATGCAGCGCAAAATGCGCCTGCGCACGCAACTGGTCGCCGCGCTGCGGCGGCACCTCGATGCACGTGGTTTCCAGGACATCGAAACCCCGATCCTTACGCGCGCCACGCCCGAAGGCGCACGCGATTTTCTGGTGCCCTCGCGCATGCATCCGGGCGAGTTCTACGCCTTGCCGCAGTCGCCGCAATTGTTCAAGCAGATCCTGATGGTGGCCGGTTTCGATCGCTATTATCAGATCGCACGCTGCTTCCGCGACGAGGCCTTGCGCGCGGATCGCCAGCTCGAGTTCACTCAGCTCGACATGGAATTCGCCTTTGTCGAAGAGCGCGACGTGCAGGATTGCGTCGAGGCGCTGATCCGAGATGTGTTTCGCGAAGTGGCAAACGTGGAACTGGCCGATCCGTTCCCGCGCATGACATATGCGGAAGCGTTGCGGCGCTACGGGTCGGACAAACCCGACCTGCGCATTGGCCTGGAACTGGTGGATATCGCCGAACAGGTCAAGCACGTCGAGTTCAAGGTGTTTTCGGGCCCGGCCAACGATGCGGGCGGGCGCGTGGCCGCATTGCGCCTGCCGGATGGCGCCAAGCAGCCGCGCAAGTATCTGGATGATCTTGGCCCCTATGTCGCGCGCTACGGCGCCAAGGGTCTGGCCTGGATCCGCATCGACGATCTGGCTCGCGGCCGCGAAGGCATGACTTCGCCGATTCTGAAGTTTCTCGACGATGCGGCGCTGGCAGGGATACTCAATACAGTCGGCGCGCAATCAGGCGACGTGATCTTTTTCGGCGCCGGCCCGTACAAGACGGTGTCGGATTTCATGGGCGCGCTGCGGATCAAGGTTGCGCGCGACGCGGGTCTGGTCGAGGCTGCCTGGAAGCCGTTGTGGGTCACCGATTTTCCGATGTTCGAATACGACCTTGAGCAAAAGCGCTATGTCGCCCTGCATCACCCGTTCACCGCGCCCCGCGTGGACGACATCGCCGGGCTGAAGGCGAATGCGGCCACGGCGGTTTCGCGTGGCTATGACATGGTGCTTAACGGCAACGAGATCGGCGGCGGTTCGATCCGTATCCATCGTCCTGAAATGCAAAGCGCTGTGTTCGAGTTGCTCGGCATCGGCGCGGACGAGGCTCAGGTCAAGTTCGGCTTCCTGCTCGAAGCACTCAAGTATGGCGCGCCGCCGCACGGTGGCATCGCGTTCGGCATCGACCGCCTCGCCGCACTGCTCGCCGGCACCGAATCGATCCGCGAAGTAATCGCGTTCCCGAAAACCACCACTGCGCAATGCCTGATGACCCAAGCGCCCTCGAGCGTACCCGAAGCGCAATTGCAGGAATTGCACGTGCGCGTGGTCAAGCCGCAGAAGTAGCGCATGACGGCAGCGGGGGTGCCCATGCTCGACTCGCGCGACCGCCGCAGGTTTTTCGTTCTGGCGCTGGCGGTCGTGTTCCTGGCGCTTGCCGTGCGCGTCGTCTACGTCAACGTGGCGCGGGTGGATTTCCCCATTCGCGGTGACGTCAACCAGTACGTGTTGTACGCCTGGAATCTGGTGCATCGCGGCGTGTTTTCCACGTCGCTGCCCGATGCCGCAGTGGCCATGCCCGACAGCTATCGCGGCCCGGGTTATCCGGCTTTTCTGGCGCTGATGATGCAACTGGCAGGTCATTCGGACCTGCCGTTGCGGCCCGGCCCGCACGGGCTCATGGTGCTCGGATTCGCGACCGATACCTGGATGCGCTACACCCTTGCGCTGCAAGTCGTGTTGAGCGTGGCGACCGTGGGGCTGACGATCCTGATCGCACGCTTGTGGCTGAGCCGCGGCGTAGCCTTGTGTGCCGGGTTGCTGGTGGCGCTGTGGCCGCACCTGATCACGTTCACCGGCGCGCTGCTGAGTGAAACCCTGTTCGCCTTCGCGGTGACGTTGGCGTTATGGCTGGTGTGCGTCGCGGCGCGCAAGCGCAGTGTGGCGCTGACGGCCGCAGCCGGAGCGGTGCTTGCCTTGGCCTATCTGGTGAATCCGGTAATCGCCATTTTTCCGCTACTTGCCGCCGGGGTGCTGTGGGCGGGTTGCAAGCGGAAATTGGCCGTCGTGTTGCTGCTCGTGTTCGTCGTTGCACCGCTCGGGTGGGGACTGCGCAATGCGCAATTAAGCGGGGGCCAAGGCGCCTTGGCGCGCGCCGAGCAAAATTTTGTCGTCGGTGCGTGGCCGCAATTTTATGCGGCCTACAACTCGCGTTTCGACAATGCCATATCGGCGCGGATACTGCAGGCCGAACGCGAAGAAGAGGCGGCATTCGCGCGCGACCCCGCGCATGGTCTGGCGCTGATGCGCGAGCGGATGGCATTGGATCCGGGCTACTTCGCGACATGGTATCTGCTGGAAAAACCGTGGCTGTTCTGGGATTGGTCGATCCGCATCGGGGCCGGCGACATTTATTTTCTCGAAACCACGCATTCGCCATTCGTGCGCTACACGGCCCTGCGCATGATCGAGCGTACCCTGCGCCTGTTCAATCCGGTGTTGTTTGCGCTGGCGTTGGTGGCGACACTGCTGTGGTTGTGGCGTTTCGTCGCCGATCGCGGGCCTGCGCGCGCCGATATGCCAATCTTGCCGATCGTCCTGTTCGTCTACGTCACGGCAGTCTACGTCGCGTTGCAGGCTGAACCGCGCTATTCGATTCCGTTCCGGCCGATCGAAATCCTGCTCGCCTGCTGGGCGTTGACCCAAATCGCCGCTGGCGTGCGGCGCAGACTTGGCAAAACGGGTACGTCGCCGGTAGTCTGCGCGCCGGCAGGTGCTGATCATGGGGAAACGAATCATCGTGACTGAAACAGTCATTCTCCTTCACGGTTTGTGGATGCGTGCCTTCACTCTGGCTGCATTGCGTCATCGTCTGCAAGGGGCAGGGTTTTCGGTGGAGTTGTTCGACTACGCCAGTGTGCTGCGCGGGCCGGAAGCCGGCGTGGAGAATCTGCTGAATCGCGCGCGCGCAGACAAGGGCCGCACGATCCATTTCGTTGGTCACAGTCTCGGCGGTCTGGTGGCCTTGCAGGCGTTGCAGCGTGCACCGGAGTTGACCCGCGGCCGCGTGGTGTGTCTGGGTTCACCACTGCGCGGCAGTGCGGTGGCGCGGTCACTGGCGCGCCTGCCGGGCGGTGCGTTGGTGATCGGCAAGAGCCTAAACATACTCACCAGTGGCATTGAGCGCTGGGACGGCAAGCAATCGGTCGGTGCCGTCGCCGGGCGCCTGCCGATCGGTTTTGGTTTCGCGTTCGGCGCACTCACCTCGCCGCACGACGGCACAGTGAGCGTCGCCGAGACCGAGCTGCCCGGCCTCACCGATCACTGCGTCGTACCCGCTACCCACACCGGTCTGCTGTTTTCGCAAGACGCCGCCGAGCAGACCATCGCCTTCCTGCGCACGGCGCGTTTCGCGGCGCGCACGTAACCGGTGGCTCACGACGCGCATGCTAAAATTCCGGCGATGACTCGCATACTTGGCATCGATCCCGGTTCGCAACGCACCGGCATCGGCATCATTGATGCGGATGCGGGCGGCGTATCCCGGCATGTGTTCCACACCGCGCTGGATTTGCTCGACAACGCGACGTTTCCCCTGCGGCTGAAACAGATCTTCGACGACATCTGCGCCTTGATCGCCGAACACCGCCCGGCAGAGGCCGCCATCGAGCGCGTGTTCATGGCGCGCAATCCCGATTCGGCATTGAAACTCGGCCAGGCCCGCGGCGCAGCGATCTGCGCAGTGGTGCATGCCGGTCTGCCGGTGACCGAATATGCGCCCAAGGAAATCAAGCAGGCTGTGGTCGGCGGTGGTGGAGCGGACAAGGCGCAGATCCAGCATATGGTCGGCGTGCTGCTCAACATTCCGCGCGCGCTGCAAGCGGATGCGGCCGACGCCCTGGCGGTCGCGCTTACGCACGCGCATACGCGTGCGAGCATCGAGCGAATCGGCTTCGAGTTTGGCCAGAGCCGGCGCACGGCATGGAGACGCGGCCGATGACAACCGGGATTCCACGGCTACCCTGTCATGATTGGTAGACTCAAGGGCGTACTCGTTTTCAAACGTCCGCCGTGGCTGGTGATCGATGTCGGCGGCGTTGGCTACGAACTGGAAGCGCCGATGTCCACCGTTTTCGATCTGCCCGAGATCGGGCGTGAGGTCGCGTTGTACACGCATTACGCGGTCAAGGAGGATACCGTCGCGCTGTACGGATTCCTGCGCGAGAGCGAACGTATACTTTTTCGCAATTTGCAGAAAGTGACGGGTATCGGCGCGAAGATCGCGCTGGCGGTGCTGTCGGGCGCGTCAGTCGACGAATTCGCGCGTCTGGTGCACAGTGGCGACATCGCCGCGCTCACGCGCATTCCCGGCATCGGCAAGAAAACCGCCGAGCGCATCGTGGTGGAGTTGCGCGATCGCGTCGACGCAATTGTTGAATTGCCGGGCACAGGCGCGGCGACGCCCCGCGATGCGCAATCCGAGGCGGTGGTCGCGCTGCAGCAACTTGGCTACAAACCAGCCGAAGCCGCGCGCTTGGCGAAAGCGGCCGCTGCCGACGGCGACAGCGCCGAGACGATCATTCGCAAGGCGCTGAAGGCGGCGCTGCGGTAAGGGGACATGATGATCGATTCTACTCACTCGACGGATCCGAAAACCCGCAAAGCTCTCGCCGGGCTCGCGCTGGGCGCTCTCGGCGTCGTTTACGGCGACATCGGCACCAGCCCGCTGTACACGATCCAGAACACATTCGGCGATGTTAATGCCGCGATCGCGCCCGATACCGTCAACATCCTCGGCGTGTTATCGGTGACGTTTTGGCTGTTGGTGATGATCGTCTCGCTGAAATACGTCGTGTTCATCATGCGCGCGGACAACAACGGCGAAGGCGGCATCATGGCGCTGATGGCACTGGCCCAGCGCGCAGCGCGGGGCAACGTGCACGTGCGTTGGGGCATCATGATCCTCGGCCTGCTTGGCGCTTCCCTGTTTTACGGCGACGGCGTAATCACCCCCGCGATGTCAGTGCTCTCGGCGGTGGAGGGCCTGAAGGTGCTCACTCCGGAGTTGTCGCATTGGGTGGTACCGCTGACCGTCTTGATCCTGATCGGCTTGTTTGTAGTGCAGAGCCGCGGCACTTCGCGGGTCGGCACGGTGTTCGGGCCAGTCATGGTGGTCTGGTTCGCAGCGCTCGCGGTGCTCGGTGGCATGGAGATCGCGCGGCAACCGCATGTGCTGTTGGCGCTCAATCCCTGGTATGGACTGGAATTCTTCCGCATCAACGGCTGGCAGGGCTTTCTGGCGCTCGGCGGCATGGTGCTGGCGATCACCGGCTGCGAGGCGCTGTATGCGGACATGGGTCATTTCGGCCGCAAACCGATCCGCATTGCGTGGTTCGGTTACGTGTCGCCGGCACTGGTGCTGAACTATTTTGGCCAGGGCGCGTTGCTGTTGTCCAATCCAAAGGCGATCGACAATCCGTTTTACCGCCTGGTGCCACAGGCACTGCTGCTGCCGATGATCGTGCTGGCGTCGGTGGCTGCCGTGATCGCCTCGCAAGCGGTGATTTCCGGCGCATTTTCGATGACCCGTGAAGCGATCCAGCTCGGATTTTCGCCGCGCCTGGAGATCGTGCACACGTCGCGGCAGACGCAAGGGCAAATCTATCTGCCGTGGGTCAACCGGCTCTTGCTCGTGCTGGTCGTCGTCGTCGTGCTCGGTTTCCGTTCCTCCAACGCACTGGGTGCTGCGTATGGCATCGCGGTGACCGGCACGATGTTCATCACGACGTGTCTGGCATTGATCGTGGCCCGGCGCCTATGGGGCTGGAGTCGGTTTCTTGTCGCCGGCGTCGGCGTGGTATTCCTCGCCATCGACGCATCGCTGTTCAGTGCCAACGCAATCAAGATTGAGGATGGCGGCTGGTTTCCGCTGGTACTCGGGCTGTTCGCCTTCACGGTCATGAGCACCTGGCGCCGCGGGCGCGATCTTGTGCTGCGCGAGCTCAAGCAATCGGGTCTGGCGTTGGGACCGTTCATCGCCAGTCTCGCCGAACATCCGCCGCTGCGCGTGCCGGGTACGGCCGTATTTCTCACCGCCAACATCAATGCCGTGCCGAATGCACTGTTGCACAATCTCAAGCACAACAAGGTGCTGCATGAACGCAACGTGCTGATGACGGTGGAAACTCTTGAATCGCCGGTCGCCGAATATGGCGAGCGCACCGAGATCACGGCGCTAGGTCACGAATTTTTTCGGTTGACCCTGCGTTTCGGCTTCGCCGAGGATCCGGACATTCCGGCCGCGCTGCAAAGCTGTGGGGCCAAAGGTATCGGCTTCGACATGATGGACACCACGTTCTTCGTCAGTCGCGAAAGCATCGTCGCTACCGACCGCCCCGGCATGCCGCTGTGGCGCGATCGCCTGTTCGCCTTCCTGGCGCGCAACGCCAGTTCGGCAACCGCGTTCTTCCGTATTCCCGGCAACCGCCTGATCGAGCTGGGCACGCAGGTGGAGATATGAAAATGGCCGCACAATTCCGTCCATGGGTTGGCGGCCAGCGCCGAGTCCGAAGCAAGTTCGGACTCGGCTACGCCGAATCGAACACTCGCATGTTCGATTCGTGGGTGAGGCATCCTGCCTCGCAAATTCGCTGAAACGGAATTTCATTGGCGCATGCGCTGGGTGATAATGCCGGCATGAACGAACCCCGCCTCATCACCCCCACCGCCAGCGGCGATGACGACGCGTTGGAGGCGAGCATCCGGCCGTCGCGACTCGGCGAGTATCTGGGTCAGCAAGCGGTCAAGGAACAGTTGGGCATCTACATTGAGGCGGCGCGGCGGCGTGGCGAGGCACTCGACCATGTGCTGATTTTCGGCCCGCCAGGCCTGGGCAAGACGACGCTCTCTCACGTCATCGCCAACGAACTCGGCGTGAACCTGCGCGCGACCTCCGGCCCGGTGATCGAGCGTGCCGGCGATCTGGCCGCGTTGTTGACCAATTTGCAAGAGCGCGATGTATTGTTTGTCGACGAGATCCATCGTCTGTCGCCGGTGGTCGAGGAAATTTTGTATCCGGCGATGGAGGATTGCCAGATCGACATCATGATCGGCGAGGGCCCGGCCGCGCGCTCGATCAAGCTCGACCTGCCGCCTTTCACCCTGATCGGTGCGACCACACGCGCCGGTTTGCTCACGAGTCCGCTGCGCGACCGCTTCGGCATCGTGCAGCGCCTGGAGTTCTATACTCCGGACGAACTCGGCGCGATCGTGCGGCGTTCGGCGAAAATTCTCGGCATCGCGTGCCAGGACGACGGCGCCAGCGAGATTGCCA
>JBOHYL010000025.1:0-3553 GCA_050737915.1 Rudaea sp. | reverse complement strand
ATCTGGGTCACGTTGCCCAGGGTGTCGTAATTGAGCGCCGTGGTCAGGCTGCCGGTCTTGACCTGCGTGAGCAGGTTCGACGGATAACCGATCGTGTACAGCGTCGTTGTCGAGCCGGTCTGTTCCTCGCTCAGGTTGTCCTGATCGTCGTAATCGAACACCGTATCGCCCCACAGCGAGCCGGCATCGGCTTCGTGCAGCCGGTTGAGCGCGTCGTAGTACAGCGTGCGCGTGGTGTGGCCGGTGTTGTCGATGATCTGTTTGGGTTGCGCATTGCCGTCGTATTGATAGCTCCAATTGAACACGCCCGTATCGCCGCTTTGCCCCGGCAACTGGCGCCCATCCGTGCTTTGCGTCAGCGTGTGGTAGATGCCGTTACCGTACTCGAATTGCTGAGCAGTGCCATTTGGGTAAAAGGACAAGTTCGTTGCATAGGTGCCGATTGCCTGCGGCTGGCCCAGACTGTCCGGATACAGTTCGATTTGGGTGTTGTCCGGGTAGGTCAGCGTGCTCGGATGCGCGAGGTTGTCGTACCCGAAAGTCAGGTTGTAGGTGACTGCCTGCGCGGTCGTCACCGATTCGGCATTGACCAGGCGTCGCAGGTTGTAGGCATAGGTGTGCGTTACCGCGCCGCGTGCGGCGGACTTGAGCAACCCGTCCGGCCAATAGCCCAACGTTACCGCCGGATCGCCGTTGTTGTAGGTAATGTTGGTCAGCCGGTTGCGACGGTCGTATTGCCGCGTTTCCGACTGCGTACCATGCTTGTAGACATGCCACAGGTTGCCGGCACCGTCGTAATCGAAGCTGAGCGTATCCGTGTGCTCCGGATCCACCATCGACTGCAACAATTGATGGCTGTCGTAGCCACGCGTGCGGGTCACGTTGCCGCGCACGATCGAGGTCGGCTTGCCCCAGGTATCGCGATTGATGACGGTAGTCGCGATCGGCGTATCGATCGTGATCGGCCAGGCCGTACTCGGTTCGTCGTAGGCTTTGTAATGATAGACGCTGGTATTGCCGTCGCGATCCTTCACCGACAACTGGTTCGCGGCGGGCGTATAGGTGATCGCGTATCCGCCCGCATCGGTTTGCTTGGTCAGCCGGCCTATGCCGTCGTACACCGAAGTTGTGCCAGCTGTTGCCCCGCCGCTTGCAGCGGGATAGGACTCGAACAGAATGCGTCCGTCCGCGTCGTAACTGCGATTGACATAGCGCGTGCTGCCTTCATTTGTCAGCACCGGCCGCAGGAAGGCGTCGTAGTTGGTAGTCTTGGTGTAGGCACCAGCCGTTTCGGTGCGTGTCCAGCCCGATACGGCGGTAGTCCAGGCGATATAGCGCGTCGCGTAACCCTCGAACGTCGTCGAAGGATACGTGATCTGCCTCAACCGCCCCATCGCGTCGTAATCGTATTGCGTCCGATAGCTATTGGCGTCGGTCCAGGACGTGATCTTGCCGTTATAGGAAACGACCGCGCTTTCGCTGGTGTTGTCGGCGTAACTCACGTTCTCCGGGATGCCGGCCACGTAGTTGCTGTACGTGGTCGTGTGGTTGTCCTCGTCGGTCATCGTTTGCAGGTTGCCGCTGCCGTAGTAGGTAAATGTCCAATCCAGGCGGCCGAATCGCGTAACGGCCTGCGGCAGGTCTTCGCTATTCAGGTCGATGCTCACTTCGGTTTGCCCGGCGCTTTGCCTCTGCGTGAGCGTGCCGATCACCCACAGTCCCGTATCGTGATGGTACGTGAGCGTGTCGGTCTTGGTGTTCGTGCCCGTGCGGGCAATCGTTTGCGGAAAGCCATACGCATCCGGATTGCTCATCGTCTGCGTGTAGGTCGCGCCGTCGCGCGTGATGGTGCGGCTTTGTGTGGTTTTCAGGGTGCTCAGTGGCGCCAGGTCGCCACGGCTTTGTGTCGGCGTTCCCATTGTCGCCGGACAGGCCGAGCCGCAATCGCCAAGATAGGTGTAGGCATCCGTCTCCAGATAGTTGGCGCCACCGCTGCCGCCACGTTTGACGCCTTGCAACTGGCCTTCGGTATCGATACTGGCCGTAGCGCTGTACACCGCATTGAAAGTGTAGAGGGTGTCATAGGCGCGCGCGTCGGTGACCTTCGTGGTCTTCGTCGCATTGCACGAGCCCGATGAACAGCCCGCATAGGCGAGTGTCCACGTCAGCACGCCGGAAATACCGGGACCGGTGATCGACTTGCCGGTCAAGGACAACACGTCGTAGACGCTCGGCTGCACAGCCGCGAACGCGGTCCCCACGCTATTGGTCAGGCAGGTGCTCGGTGCGCCGTTGCGGCCATGCCGGGTCACGCTGAACGTGAAGGTTGCGGACGCGCCGCTGGGATGCTGGATCGTGGCAGATACCGTGCCGCTGGAGGAAACAGAGCCGCCGTAGGTCGGCGTTGGCAACACCGTGCAGGTGGCATTGGTGTAGGACCAACTGGCATTATCCAGATTCGCGAAACCGATGCTCCAATACGACCCGTCCGGTAGCGTCACTTTGCTCAACGAGCCGGTGGTGTAGGCATAGTTCCATGTATGCCCGTTGTTGTCGGTGATACTGCTCACCAGACCCTGCGGGTTGTAGCTGACATAAATGCTGTGGCCGTCGCTGGAAACGATGCTCGCCAGACTGAGCGCGCCCGTTGCTCCATTCTGGTTGTAGTGGTATTGCAGCCAATTGCCGAAGCGATCCGTAATCGTGTCCGGCAGCATGAAAACCTGTTCGCGCGGGAGCACCGCGATCACGCCGCTCAGCGTCGTATCGGCCACGCGGTCGTAGTCCGGATATCCGCGGAACGAGTAATAGATGAAGCTATAGGTCACGCCCTGCGGCGAGGTGACCTGGAATCCCTCGTCCGGTTCGCCCTGCTTGGCGCCGAAACGGGTATTGCAGGTGGCGGTCCACCAATCATGGGTAACCACCGGATAATTGCCTCCCGGCGCCGACGGGTTGTCAGCCGCGCGCAGCAACAGTTCGCGGCGACCCTGACCGGGGATGACCAGCGAATAGCCGTTCGCATACTCGCTGGCGGGAATCGTCGTGATGACGTTGCCGTTGCTGGTGTTGGTGGTGACCGTCGCCGCAGGCGGCGGGCTGAAATCGCTGCACCGGGTCAATGGCTGTGAACTGTCCACCGTCCAGCCGACACTGGTAGCCACCACGCCCTCGACCCGCGGCAGGTCGAAGTCCCAGTCGCCGAACGCGCCCTGCAGCACGCCGCCGGCCTGATTGGTCACATGGAAGCGCCGGCTCACCGCCATCGGCATGGACCCGTTCCACGGTAGACTCACATCGGTGGCCACGAAATCCGTCTGCCCGGTGTAGTAATCCACCGACTCCCCCAGCAGGCCGGAATCGAGCGGACCTACTGTGCTCCGCGAGCGGATCAGATCGCTGTATTGCTGGGTCGGATCCAGGTCGCCCAAGGTGCCGTTTTCGAGCGGATGTCCGCCCGGCAAACCGGTTGCGGGCCTTACCAGTGTCGGCGTCGAAGGAGGCGGCGCCGGAGGCGGCGTTGGGTCGCTGCCGGTTACTGTGAACTGCTGCA
>JBOHYL010000024.1:0-24310 GCA_050737915.1 Rudaea sp. | reverse complement strand
GCCCGATGAAGGTTTTTTCGTCCTTGGGATCGCCGGCCACGAGTTTCTTGGTCGCAGCGACGAAGGCATCGCGAAAGCGCTCGTAGAAACCCTCCTGAATCAAAATGCGTTGCACGCCGATGCAGCTTTGTCCACTTTGGTAAAACGCGCCAAAGATCATGCGCTCGACGACAAAACCCAGGCGCTCGGCCTGATCCGCGTCGACGATGCACGCCGCGTTGCCGCCCAGTTCCAGCACGACTTTCTTCTTGCCCGAGCGCGCCTTCAGATCCCAGCCTACAGCCGGTGAGCCAGTGAACGACAAGAGCTTGAAACGTTCGTCGGTGGTGAACAGGTCGGCGCCGTCGCGATGCGCCGGCAGGATCGAAAATGCGCCCTCGGGCAGGTCTGTCTCCGCCAGCACCTCGCCGATGATCAGCGCACCAATTGGCGTGCGACTGGCAGGCTTCAACACGAATGGACAACCCGCCGCAATTGCCGGCGCAACCTTGTGTGCGGCCAGATTCAGCGGAAAATTGAACGGGGAGATGAACGAGCAAGCTCCGATCGGCACGCGCTTGCTGAAGCCGCGATAACCTTTGGCGCGTGCGGAAATTTCCAGATTGATCACCTCGCCGTCGATGCGAACGGATTCCTCGGCGGCGACCTTGAACGTATCGATCAGACGCGTGACCTCGCCCTTGGCATCCCGGATCGGCTTTCCCGCCTCGATGCACAGCGCCATCGCCAGCTCATCGAAGCGTTCGCGAAAGCGCTTGACGCAATGTTCGAGCACGGCCTGGCGTTGATATGGCGCAAATTTTCGCATTGGCTCTTGCGCAGACACTGCCGCAGCAATGGCGGCATCGATCGCCTTGGCATCCGCCAGCGCCACGCGCGTGACGACTTTACCGGTGTACTTGTCGGTAACCTCGAGATCGGTGTTGGGTTGCTTCGCCTCGTTGGCGAGGTAGTAGGGGTAGGTCGGTTTGAGCATGGCGGGCGCTCTCTTTTCATGACAAGTATGAGGAGATTCTACGCGCATTCCTTCGGCTGGTTGCGCCTTGCGCTATACTTTTCTGGGGCTCGACAATTGAGTGTAGCGATGTCAAGTTCGCGCAGCCGTCATGGATATGCCGCAACGCCACTTCGGAAGTCGCCAGATGAATGAATTTGCGACTATGATGCCGTTACCTTCCGGCTTTGACGCGAGCAAAAGTAACCCTCTCGACCGTACCACATACACCGAGCTGATGCGCCTTGCGCGCGCACACCTTGGGCGCAGCGGCACGATGTCGCTGGATGCGCCGTCGCTCGTGCATGAAGCGTATCTGCGTTTTTCCAAACAAGGGGTAATTGCCCCCACGCAGCGCAAGATGTTTTTGGGCTATGCGTCGCAGGTGATGCGTGCGGTTATCGTCGACTATGTGCGCGCACGGCACGCACAGAAGCGTGGTGGGGGCATCGCGATGATCACGCTGACGACCGGCGTTGAAGGCGCCTCCCTCAACGAGGATTCCATCGGCCCGCTGCACGAGGCGCTCAAGTCGTTGCAAAAAATCGATGCGCGTTCGCACCAGGTGGTTGAAATGCGCTATTTCGGTGGCATGACCGAAGAGGAAATTGCCGATCTGCTGGAAGTTTCCGTGCAGACCGTGAGAAGGGATTGGCGCAAGGCTCGCGCATTCCTGTTCGACGCGATGGGCAAGCCGTTCTAATGAACGACACGCACGATACGTCGAGTGCGAGTGACTGTGCGTATGGTCTCTTCACGCAATGGCTGGAGCTGGATGGCACGGCGCGCGGAAATCTGCTGGATCGTGCACGCCTCGACAATCCTGCGGCCTACGCTCGCTTGCAGCAACTTATCCGCGCCGACCGTGAAGCTGATCGCCTGAGTTTTCTGTCAGACGGCGCGATCGCGGATGTCGCCAGCGATGATCGAGTTGCGGATGTGGGTAGCGAACGCAACGGCGAGCGCATTGGCAATTGGGAACTGGAACGTTCGCTCGGCGCCGGCGGTATGGGCCATGTCTGGCTGGCACATCGATGCGACGGCCTGCACGCGGGCAAAGCGGCAATCAAGATGTTGCGTGTCGTCATTGCCGATGTCCGTACCAACAAGCGCTTCGCGCAAGAAGGCCAGATTTTGGCGCGCCTTACCCATCCGCATATCGCCATGCTGCTGGACGCGGGTTTCACGGTAGATGATCAGCCTTACCTCGTGCTGGAGTATGTCGACGGCGAGCGCATCGATCGCTGGTGCGATGCACATCGCCTGGATATCGGTGCACGGCTTGAGCTGTTCCTGCAGGTCTGCGCCGCGGTAGCGTACGCGCATGCCAACCTGATCGTGCATCGCGATCTGAAACCGTCCAATATCCTGGTGTTGCACGATGGCTCGGCAAAGCTGCTGGATTTCGGCATCGCCAAGCTGCTGGAATCCGATGCCGAGACGGCAACACAGATGACTGGCGAAGCCGGCAACGCGATGACGCCCGGCTATGCCGCGCCGGAACAGATAAGCGGCGGCGCGATCACAACGGCAACGGACGTCTATGCGCTGGGTGTAATTCTTTACGGACTGCTTGGTGGCGCCAGTCCCTATGGCCGGGACAGTTTGAGTCCATCACAACTTGCCCGCGCCGTGCTGGACGTCGAGCCGAAGCGTCTTTCCGATCTGGCTCATGCCGATCTCGAATCTGTTGCGACAGCGCGCAGCAGCACGCCTGAGCGGTTGCGCCGCAACTTGCGCGGCGACCTCGATACGATCACGGCGAAGTCGCTGAAGAAAAATCCGGCAGAGCGTTATGCCGGCGTGCAGGCGCTTGCCGACGATGTGCGCCGACATCTGGATCATCAGCCCATCGCCGCGCGCGCGGACAGCACAATCTATCGCACGCGCAAGTTCGTGCGTCGACACTGGGTCGGGGTAGCGGTGAGTCTTGCTTTGCTGCTCGTGGTTTCCATCAGTGCTGTCGTGCTGATTTGGGAAGCGCGGCAAACGGCGCGCGAAGCGAGAACCACTGCTGCGGTGAAAGACTTTCTGTTCGGGCTGTTCACGGTGGTGGATCCGTTTGAAGCCAATGGCAAGGACATTACCGCTCGCGAATTGCTCGATCGAGGTGCGCAGAAAATCGTCACCGATGCGCCAAGTGATCCAGCTCTGGCGGCCGAATTGCAAGCTACCCTCGGTCGGATTTACTCCCGGCTGGGTCTTTATACGAAGGCCGCCGGGCTCGAAAAAAGTGCGATCGACACACTCAAATCCAATAACGCGCAATCGTTATTGCTCGCGCGCACCCAGATCGACTACGCGAATACATTGCGCGAGATGGGTGATCTGAAAACGGCGTCGGCAGTGGTGGCCGATGCTTCTGCCCGCTTGCAGAACCTGCGGCCTGAAGATGTGCGCGAATCGTTGCGCGCGCTCAATACCCAAGCCTCGATCGCAGTGTACAGACGTGATTTCGCTCAGGCCAGGCATTTTGCCGATTCAGCCCTTGCGCTCGCCAGACACTCGACAGTCGACGACATTCTGCTCGCCGATTTATGGCTGACGGCTGGCAACGCCGAGTGGGGCCTGAAGTCACTGGATGCCGCGGATGCCGATTACCGCGAATCGTTGCGCCGGACGACCCACGCCCAGAACGCGGATAGTACACGCGCGGGTTTGCTGCATGGCAACCTAGCCATGGTTTTGCGCACCCGCTCGCGCTATGTAGAAGCGTTGGTCGAGTCCGAGCGAAGCGTGGCTATAACGGAAAAAACGCTTGGTCCGAAGAATCCCAAATTTTTGGAGAATCTGGGCAGTCTCGGACTGACCCATTACCACCTCGGCCACTACCAAAAGGCGCGGCAGATTCTCGAAAGTGTCGTGGCGGCGCAGCGCGCTGCGCTTGGCGCCACCAATCCCAGCGTGGCTGGAGTCGCTGGCACCTTGATCAATCTGGGCGAAGTGCTGATCGAGATTCCGGATTTGGATGCCGCTGAAAATGCGTTTACCGAATCCCTGAATATCTGGCAAAGCAAATACGGACGCGAATTCGAGGGCACGCAGGTGGCCCTAAAAGGTCTTGTGCACGTACACCTGCTGCAAGGTCAACTCGATCGCGCGGAAGCAGAGTTCAAAGAAGTACGCAGTGCCGATGAAAAACGTGGCGCGAAGACCGACTATTCGATTTATTACTTTCTGGGCGAAGTGGAGCGATTGCGCAAACAGGGTCCGGAGTCGGTAATCCTCGATCGCCAGGCGCTTGAAATCGCGCGCCGGGTGGCCGGTGAAAATACCGAAGCTACGGCGCTGGCGCACTACTATCTTGGACTCGCATTGCGCGACAGCGGAGACCCAGCGGGCGCTGAAGCGCAATGGCGCGCCGCGCTCGTTTCTTTCGCGGGATATATTCCGCATGCCGAGCACCCGCTGGCGGCGACCACCCGTCTCGATCTGGGCTTGCTGCTGAGCAAGCGTGGCGACGCCCACGCGGAAAGCCTGCAACTGCTGACGCAAGCCGTCGCGCTGCGCGAGCAATTTCTTGGAACCGACGACCCTCTCACCCGGCAGGCGCGCGAAGCACTGGCCAAGGTTCAACAGTCGCGCTGACGTTGCGACAATGTGTACGTTTCCATGCAATTCGCACTCGCTGTTTGCGCGCCGTCAGTTAGCGCACTCACGCAAATGCGGCTCGGACAGAACCAGTGAACGTTTACGGCCCATCGAACCCGCTTCGATAGACCACATTCGCGGTGTAGATCTCGGCAAAAAATATAGGCGCGTCGTCGTTGTTGTCGCCTCCCGCAACCAGAACACGACCACCGGGAAGTACGGTCGCCGTGGCCTCCTGACGTTCGATATTCATGCTGGCTGCGGCGGTAAATTTGCCTGTCGCTGGATCATAAAGTTCTGCGGTTGCCACGGAATTGTCGGGATTGTTGACGTCGGCGCCACCTGCGATCAGCACCTTGCCGTCGGGTAACAGGCTGGCGGTTGCCAGAAGTCTGGCCGTATTCAAACTGCCGGTAGCGGTAAATGTGCCCGTGTCGGGATCGTAGATATCCGCCTCACTGAGTAGGCCTCCGTCGAAGTTCTCTCCGCCTGCGACCAGCACCTGTCCGTTCTGCAACAGGGTCGCGGTCTCCAGATAACGCCCAATCGTCGGGTTACCTGTCGTCGTAAACGATCCAGTCTGCGGGTCGTACAGCTCCGCGCTTGGGGCTGCGCTCGCGAATCCTCCCTCAATCAATACCTGGCCATTGGGCAGGAGCGTTGCGGTGGCACCTATTCGAGGAGATTGCATCATGCCAGCCGAGGTGAACGTACCGTTTGCCGGATCGTAGAGTTCCGCCGTGCCGACGTAGTTCTCTATACCTGCCGCAATCAGTACTTTGCCGTTGGGCAGCAAGGTTGCAGTAGCGTAGCCGCGCCCCCAAATCATATGGGCAGTGGCGGCAAAGCTGCCGGTCGCCGGATCGTAGATCTCTGCGCTGTCGCTATATTCATCCGTGCCGATAAGCCCACCCGCGATCAATACCTTGCCGTTGGGCAGCAAGGTTGCGGTGCGGCCTGCAAGGGACGTCGTCACCATGTTTCCAGTGGCAGTGAACGTGCCGGTCGCCGGATCGTACAGCTCGGCGCTGTCGGTAGGTTGGTAAGTTTCGATCCCGCCGGCGACCAGAACCTTGCCGTTGTTCAGCAAGACGGCATTGGCGTTATGACGAGCCACCAGCAGATTGCCGGTAAAGGTGAAACTGTCGACCGCAACTGCTTCGCGACCACCGCCAAGCGCGGCAAGCAGGATCAGCGCTGCTCGCAGGAGTGTTGGATAGAAGACTTGCATGATGCGTGCTCCGATGATGTGCAAGCCGCGTTCACGGATATCGCTGCGCAGTTGCCATCTGCGCAACACACAGCAATCCGCTTTGCGGCATTTGTTCAGACGTAATTGCGGGGGCGAACAGATCATGGCGAGCACGATTCACCGACGTGGCCATCTTCGAAATGGCGTTCGCGCAAGGTTTTTCGATAGTGGTGTCACTCATTCCGGCGCGCTGGGAGCGTAAGCTCCCCCGCTAGGTAGACACCTCAAAAGTAGAACTTTCTGGCATGTTACGCAGCCAGGAGGTTCCCATGAAGAAGTCGCGGTTCACGGAGACACAGATCGTTTCAGTCTTGAAGCAAGCTGACGCCGGCGTGCCGGTAAAGGACGTCTGTCGGCAGGCAGGCATCAGCGTACCCACCTACTATCAGTGGAAGTCCAAATACGGCGGTATGGAGGCGTCGGATCTGAAGCGGGTCAAGGAACTGGAAGCGGAGAACGCCAAACTCAAGCGCATGTATGCCGAGCTGGCGCTCGACAACGCGGCGATGAAGGATCTGATCGCAAAAAAACTGTAGGGCCGGCGCAGAAGCGCGAGGCCGCGCAATACCTGATCCAGGTACACGCGCGGCCGCTGCGCCGGTCGTGTAAGTGCGTGGGCCTGTCGCGTGCCGCGTTCTACCGGCCGCCGCTGGACTGGACTGTGCGCGATGCCGAAGTGATCGCGGCCTTGGCGCGCCTGGTCGAAGACCGGCCCAGCCGTGGCTTCTGGAAGTGCTGTGCACTAGTGCGCCGTACACAGCCACACTGGAACCCCAAGCGAATCTATCGAGTGTACAAGGCGATGAGACTGAACCTGCGACGTGCCGCCCGGCGGAGATTGCCCAAACGTGAGCGTGTGCCGCTGTACGTGCCGCGACTGCCCGACTCGGTGTGGTCGGCGGACTTTGTCTCCGACGCGCTGGCGTGCGGCCGGCGCTTCCGCACCTTCAACATCGTCGATGATTTCAATCGACAAGCGATGCATATCGAAGTGGACACCTCAATCACCTCTGCGCGGCTGGTGCGCATCTTTGAGCAGCTCAAGCACGACCACGGCTTGCCACAGGTGCTGCGCACGGATAACGGGCCAGAGTTCCTCGGCGAAGCCTTCGTGCAGTGGGCCAAAGCCAACACCATGGCCATTCAGTACATCCAACCCGGCAAGCCCAACCAGAACGCCTACATCGAACGTTTCAATCGCACCTTCCGCGAGGAATTGCTGGACCTGTACCTGTTCAGCCGACTGGAAGACGTGCGTGAAGCCGTCCATTGGTGGATGATCGAGTACAACGAACAACGTCCGCACGATTCCCTCGGAGGTCTGACGCCGAGCGAAGCGCGCATCCAATCCGCCGGAAGTTCTATTTTTGGAATGTCTGCTTGACGGGGGAGCTTACGCCATTGCATGTCATTCAGCGTGGCAACAACATCGCGATTATCATATTTGCCTCACTATCAATTGAAAAACATCCACGTGAACACAATTGCATTGTGAGTCATGTGCGTTAAAATCGAACTCCATATCGAGCGGGTTCGATAGTACGCCCAGCACAAGACCAGCGATAGCACAAAAATACTTGCCGCAAAGCACATCGTCGCTGAATTCTGTTCATTACCGATAATGTGAATGCCCGCAAAACTGATGCTCACGACAACGGCTCCAAACACTGGCAACCCATTTGAAATAAAGGCACGCAACAAGATACCGCGAAACAAAATCTCTTCAAATATGGGGCCAACCACAAGAACGAAAAGACCAATCCACAACGCACTTCGCGGCGCTTCCAGTAATTGCTCCAATTGGGCATTCTTGAATGCTAAATTGAAAATACTCAACAATTCGCTAAGCAAGATCGCCGCGATCGCCGTCACCATACCCAATGAGATCCACTGCACGAAAAACTGCGGCGTCATTCTTGCTGCGGCGGTTTGCATCCGCACATCTTGTCTTCGGAATTTTTGTCCGATAACTGCCAGTACAACAATAGCCAGATACCAACCGGACATGCAAATTGGCAATAGCACCTGCGCAGAATGTGCTGGAAATCCGAAGTCAATCGCCCGCAGGTCACAATCGTTGCGCAATGCCGTCGGCAATGGGTGTTCGGTATCTGGATGTACCCAAAGATCGTAAATTTCGTGTAATGTCAGATTGACGTATTTGATTTGATATCCATAGCTGATGTCCGCGACACCGGTCGGAATCGATTGTTTCGACGTTATCGTTCCGATCAGCGCATTGATCGGAGTGCTGTTTTGCTTTTCCTGCCAAGCAGCAAGATCTTTGTCAATTTGCGGTTTGCAATCCTTGACATACCCCGTCAGCGTCCAGGTGAAGCGCGGGTATGGCAACAACAGGAAAACCAGCGAAAACACGAGTCCCAGTACGATGGACATCGCGAGCGTAAGCTCTGCCACTCCGATTGCAATGAGAGCGCGAAAAAAAAGGCCGGAACGGAACGCCCCGGCCAATTGGTTTATTTTGTACATCGTCGGATTCGGGCAGGCTAGATACTAAGGACGCAGCCAGCCTTGACCCAAAACATTGCCTCTGGCGCTATCTCGTGTAATTGGCGCGTTCCCCCAGTAACATTGAGAGACTGTAACATCCGGGCTACATACTTGATCCATATAACTATAACCATCGAAATACGGCCCAGTGCCGTAGGGTCCGGCGGGGTAGGGCGCAGGCGGTGGCTCTGGCGGCGGTTGTTGCGGCTTTGGCGGATTACACTGACAACCAACGGATGAAGAACTCTGGCCGCACGTGGTGCTCATTGATCTTACACCGGCTGGGCCGCAGGCTCTAGCGCAATTGTTTGTCGCAATCATATTCAGTAAACCGCAGGTTACGCCAATGACTATGATAGTAATTCCTACTGCCAATATAGCATTGTTCGGACCCGGCGATTGTGCCGGTGGTTCAATTCCATGGATGTAATCGAGGGCATCGAAAATCCCGTGCAATCCGGGATTTCCTACAATGCTCCAATTTATGTCCCCATGCTCTGCATGATAGCTAATTTGCGCATTGCCGATGTTAGAGCTGGCCCCGCAAATCTGTACAGTCGGTTAAGTGGAATTTCTGCATCCCGCGGGTAAAGATACCCGCCTTACGAGGAGCAGAAGATGAAAAAGCGAACCCGCCGCACCCACTCGCCGGCATTCAAAGCGAAAGTGGCGCTAGATGCCATTCGTGGCGAAAAGACGCTGAACGAATTGGCCAAGCAGCATGACGTGCATCCGAACCAGATCGTGGACTGGAAGAGTCAGCTCCAGGCTGGCGCCGCCGATGTATTCGGCGGCGAACGCCATGATCCGGTGATCGATGTCAAACCGCTGCATGCGAAGATCGGTCAGCAAGCTCTGGAGATAGATTTTTTAGCCGGCGCGCTCGACAAGGTGGGATTGCTGAGCGCAAAGCGATGATTGACCGCACACACGAACTCCCGCTAACGCGCCAGGCCGAGTTGGCTGGTATCAGCCGCAGCAGCGTGTATTACCTGCCTGCGCCAGTCAGCGCGGCCGATCTGGTGCTGATGCGCCGGATTGATGAACTACACCTGGAACATCCCTATGCTGGCGCACGCATGCTGCGGGACATGTTCCGGCGCGAAGGCATGACGGTCGGTCGCAAGCATATCGCCACGCTGACGCGGCGCATGGGCATCGAAACGTTGTACCGCAAGCCGAACACCAGTCGCCGACATCCGCACCACAAGATCTACCCGTACCTGCTACGCGGATTGGCGATCACGCGCCCGAATCACGTCTGGGCGATGGATATAACGTATATCCCGATGGCCAAGGGCTTTGTCTACCTTGCCGCCGTGGTCGACTGGGCCACCCGCAAGGTGCTGGCGCATCGCGTGTCGATCACGATGGAAGTCGACTTCTGCATCGCTGCGGTCGACGAAGCGATTGCGCGTTTCGGCAAACCGGAGATCTTCAACACCGACCAGGGCAGCCAGTTCACCGGCGAGGCCTTCACTGGCCTGCTCAAACAGCACGGCATCGCGATCAGCATGGACGGCAAGGGCAGCTGGCGCGACAACGTGTTCGTGGAGCGACTGTGGCGCACGATCAAGTACGACGAGGTCTATCTCAAGGCATACGAGAGCGTCAGCCACGCCCGCGAATCCTTGGCGAGGTTCATCGCGTTCTACAACACGCGCCGCCCGCATTCTTCGCTGGACGCCAAGACCCCGGATGATGTTTACTTCGCAGCGTCGCCTGAACAACGCAAAGCGGCATGAAATACGACTCGCTCAATCAGAACGAAAAGCAACAAATATAAATTTGTACAAGCAAGAGCAAAGCAGAAGCATCACTTAATTTCAAAAAACGCTGTACCGACGAACGGGGCCAGCTCTTTCCATGAAACGTCTGGTCGACATGGATCGAAGGACTGCGGCAGCAGTTTCGCCGTTCAGTTAGCGAACTGGGTGTGCGATTATTTCGTTTGTTGCGTTTATTTCGAATATAAGCTAGAGTGCTTTTCCGGTGAAACGCTCCATCCACGACTCCCGGAGAGGATCGCCATGACCGCGCTACGCAATCAAATCCCACCCACACCCCCAACCCAACGCGAAGCCGAACTGGCGCGCGACAGCAGTCGTCTGCTCGCTGCCTGCATCGGCCGCGGCCCGACCGCGCGGCTGCGCGTGATTGATGCCAAAGGCGATATCGAAGTGCCGGTATCGGCGCTGCGCATGTTGGTGGATATTCTTGCCAACATGGCCGAGGGCAATGCCATCAGCATCGTGCCGATTCATGCCGAACTGACCACGCAACTGGCCGCCGATTTTCTCGGGGTGTCGCGGCCGCACCTGGTGGGTTTGGTCGAACGCGGGGAATTGCCGCATCACAAGGTCGGCACGCATCGTCGCATCTTTTTCCGCGACCTGCTCGCGTATCGCACGCGACGCATGACGCAGAGCAAAGCCGCACTGGATGCGCTGACTGCACAGGCACAGAAACTGGGCATGGGCTACTAGCGGATGTCGAATTTCGTGGCGGTATACGACGCGTGCGTGTTGTATCCCGCGCCGCTGCGCGACCTGTTGATGCATCTTGCGTTGTCAGGGTTGTTCCGCGCACGCTGGAGCGATCGTATCCACGAAGAATGGATCACCGCGTTGCTTAGTCAACGCCCCGATTTGACCCGCGAACAACTGCAATGGACGCGCGATCGGATGGATGCTGCGGTTCCGGATTGTCTGGTTACCGGCTACGAGCATCTGGAACCAGGTTTGAACCTGCCCGATCCGGATGATCACCATGTGTTGGCAGCCGCGATTCTTTGTCACGCGGGCACCATCGTGACCTACAACCTCAAGCATTTCCCCGACGCGACGTTGGCGCCCTACGGTATTTCAGCGCAGCATCCGGACCAGTTCATCGAACACGCTTTCGATTTGAATTCCGCGGCTGTTTGCAAAGCGGTCCACGACCAGCGAGCTTCGCTGAAGAATCCGCCGAAGACGGTCGAAGAATTATTCGACGCATATCTGCAACGAGGACTCGCGACGACCGTTGCCGCACTCAGGCCACACGCGGATTTGCTGTAGCTATTCAGCCGTCACGGTTCGCGATTGCGCCCGGTCGCAACCCGGACTGAAGCTGTGGACACAGACTCCGGTATGATCTGCGCCGTAATCCACGGGGAGCCAACATGAGCTTGACCGCAAAACTCACACGCCACAAATCCGTCGAAGCGTTGCAGGCTGAACTGGGTTCGCGCCGCGATTTCCGCCGCGTGCTCGGTCTGTGGCAGCTCACCGCGATTGGCCTCGGCGGCATCATCGGCGTGGGCATCTTCGTGCTCGCCGGTCAACAGGCCGCGGCAAACGCGGGACCGGCGGTGGCGATCTCGTTCATCATCGCCGGCATCGCCAGTACGGCGGCGGCGCTGTGCTATGCCGAATTTGCGGGTCTGATTCCCGTTACCGGCAGCGCCTACACCTACGGCTATGCGGTACTCGGCGAACTGCCGGCGTGGCTGATCGGTTGGGATCTGTTGCTCGAATACGCGCTCATCGTCGCCGCGGTGGCGAGCGGCTGGTCGGGTTACGTGGTGAATCTTTTGGCTGCGTTCGGCATTCATTTGCCGGTCGCCTTGCAGGGCGCGCCGGGCACGGGCGCGGGCCACGCCTTCAATCTCGTCGCCGCGATCGCCGCATTCGGCGTTGCGGTGCTGCTCACATTGCGCACCGAATGGGGTGCGCGCTTCAACACGGCGATCGTGACGGTCAAGGTGATCGCGGTGGTGCTGGTAATCTGCGTCGGCGCGTATTACGTCAATCCCGCGAACTGGCATCCGTTCGTTCCCGAGCGCGTGATCGGCGCGGACGGTGTCGGCCATTTCGGTTACAAGGGCGTCGCCACGGCTGCGGCGGTGGTGTTCTTCGCCGTGTTTGGCTACGACACCCTGACCACGGCGGCGGAGGAATCGAAGAATCCGCAACGCGATCTGCCACGCGCGATCCTGCTCTCGCTTGGCATCTCGATGGCACTGTATATCGCCATTACCCTGGTGATTACCGGCATGGTGTCGTACACACAGCTCGGCAACGATGCGCCCGTCGCCATCGCGTTCGAGGCGCGCGGCATGAAATGGATCGGCGCGGCGATTTCCGCTACCGCCATCGCCAGCATCCTTTCCGTGATCTTCGCTTTCATGCTGGCGGCCGCGCGCATCTGGTTCGCGCTCGCGCGCGACGGCCTGCTGCCGGCCTGGTTCGCGCATACGCATCCGCGTTTCGGCACGCCGCATCGCACGACGGTCGCGCTCGGCACGTTCACCGCGCTGGTCGCGGGATTCTTCCCGATCGGCGAAGTCGCCAAGCTCGTCAACATCGGCGTGCTCTCGGCGTTCATCGTCATTTGCGCTTCGGTGATCGCGCTGCGCCGGCGCAAGCCCGACCTGCCGCGCGCTTTCCGCACTCCCTGGGTGCCGGCGGTGCCGCTGATCGGCATCGCGTTTTCGATCTGGCTGTTGTCGGAACTGGCATGGGTTACCTGGAGCGTGTTCCTGGTCTGGGTCGCGATCGGCTTGATCATCTACTTTGCCTACGGCATCCGCCACAGCAAGTTGGCCGGCGGCACATGACGTAAACTGGCGGCATGCCAGCGTTCGCCTACCAGGCACTGGATCAAGCCGGCAAGACCCAGCGCGGCGTCTTGCAGGGCGACACCGCGCGCACGGTGCGTGCAAATTTGCGCGAGCAGGGGCTGAATCCGCTCGAGGTGACGGCGGTCACCTCGGCACAACAATCCGGCGGGTTTTTTCGACGCGGTTTGAGCGGTGCGCAACTCGCTTTGCTCACGCGCCAACTCGCGACCTTGCTGAAAGCCGGTTTGCCGGTGGACGAGGCGCTGGCCGCGCTGGCCGAGCAGAACGACGATACGCGCGTGCGCACCTTGGTGGTGTCGCTGCGCTCGCGCGTGCTGGAAGGCTCCAGTCTGGCCGCGGGTCTGGCCGATGCGCCGGAAAGTTTTCCCGACATCTACCGCGCCTCGATCTCCGCCGGCGAACAATCCGGGCGGCTCGATCAGGTGCTTGCGCGCCTGGCCGATTATTCCGAAGCGCGCGATGCGCTCAACCAACAGGTCTGGGCCGCGCTGGCCTATCCGCTGCTGCTCACCCTCGTCGCCGTCGCTGTCGTCAGCGGCTTGCTCGTGTATGTGGTGCCGCAGATCGTCGGCGTGTTCATGCAGATGCACCAAACCCTGCCGCTGCCCACGCGCGCGTTGCTTGCGTTGTCGGCTTTCGTCAAGGCCTGGGGCTGGTTGTTGCTGATCGTGATCGTCGCCGCCGCGATCGGCGGCAAGCTGGCCTTGCGTGCCGAACAGGCGCGTTACCGCTGGCACGCATTGCTGTTGCGTGTGCCACTGGTCGGCAGTCTGATTCGTGCGGCGAACACGGCGCGCTGCACGCGCACGCTCGCGCTGCTCACCGCGAGTGCGGTGCCGCTGCTCGAGGCTTTGCAGATCGGCGCACAGGTGATGCCGAATCTGCCGATGCGCGCGGCGGTGCGGCGCGCGGCGGTGAAAGTGCGCGAAGGCGCCGGCTTCTCGCGCAGCCTCGGCGAGTCCGGCTATTTCCCGCCGGTCGCATTGCGCCTGATCGCCAGCGGCGAACGCGCCGGTGAACTCGAACGCATGCTCGAAGAAGCCGCCAACCAGCAACAGCGCGAACTGGATCGCTGGATGACCACGCTCACCGCCGTGCTCGGACCGCTCGTGATTCTCGCCGTCGGCGCGATGGTGCTGTTCATCGTGCTGGCGATTTTGCTGCCGATCTTCGACATGAACCAGATGGTGAAATAACCCATCCCAAAACTACTGCGCTCGACATCTCGCGCGCCGGTGGTGCTCGGAATGCTCATGTACTTCTGTGTACACTCCGCTTCCTGCGCTCCGGCGGCGCGCAATCTGTCTTCGCTCGCTACGTTTTGTGATGGGTTATTTGGATGATCTCGTTCGATCGTGTCAGCAAGCGCTACGATTCCGGTCACGAAGCGCTGAACGATTTGAGTTTCGAGCTTGCGGCCGGCGAGATGGCGTTCGTCACCGGTCATTCCGGCGCGGGTAAAAGTACACTTTTGCGTCTCGTGGCGCTGATCGAAAAACCCACGCGCGGGCAGCTGACGGTGAATGGGCGCAACCTCGGCACTGTGCGCCGGCGTGGTGTACCCGGCGTGCGCCGCGGCGTGGGCATGGTGTTTCAGGATCATCGACTGTTGCTCGACCGCAGTGTGTTCGACAACGTCGCCTTGCCACTGGTGATCGCCGGCGTCGCACGCGAGGAAACCGGCAAACGCGTGCGCGCGGCGCTGGACAAGGTTGGCCTGCTTGCGCACGAAAAATCCGCACCGGCCATGCTCTCGACCGGTGAGCAGCAGCGCGTGGGCATCGCACGCGCGATTGTGGCCAAGCCGCCGGTGCTGATCGCCGACGAGCCAACCGGCAACCTCGATCCGCAACTGGCGGCGGAGGTCATGGCGCTGTTCGGCGAGTTCGGCCAGGTCGGCACCACGGTGTTGGTGGCCAGCCACGATCTGCCGCTGGTCAAACGCATGGGCAAGCGCGTGCTGGTGCTGGATCATGGCAAATTGATCGACGATTTTCGTCCACACCTATGAACCGCCGTAAAGCCGCCAACCGGATCAAGCCTGCCGCGCCGGTGCCGCGCATGCGCACGCCATGGCGGGCGTGGCGCGAACAACATCTGTACAGCCTGTTTTCGAGCCTTGGCCGGCTCGCAGCGCGGCCATGGGCAACGACGCTAACGCTGGCCGTGCTCGCATTCGCATTGACGCTGCCGCTGCTGCTGTGGCTGGCGCTGGATAATGCGCGCAGCCTTGCTGGCCGCGTCGAGGACGCCGGTGCGATCAGCGTGTTCCTCAAGTCCGACCGGGACGCACATGCGGCAGATGCTCTGGCCGCGCGTCTGCGCGCACGTGCGGATGTCGCCGACGTCGCTTTGAAGACGCCGGCGCAGGGTCTGGCCGAATTCCGCGAACGCTCCGGGTTTGCCGATGCACTCGCGGTTTTGCACTACAATCCGCTGCCGGCGGTCTTGATCGTGCAGCCGCGCGGCGATGCGGCGACGCTCGCGGCGCAATTGCAGCTCGATCCGGCCGTCGATCTGGTGCGTTACGATGCGCAGTGGCGCAGACGCCTGGATGCGATCCTGACGCTGGCGCGGCGCGGCGCGCAGACCCTGGCGATGTTGCTCGCCCTGGCGGCGCTGCTGGTGATCGGCAACACGGTGCGCCTGGATATCGCCGGCCGCGGCGAAGAGATCGCGGTGATGCAACTGCTGGGTGCCGACGCCGGGTTCGTACGCCGCCCGTTTTTGTATTCCGGCCTCTGGTACGGTACGTTTGCGGGAATGTTGAGTCTGATGCTGACTGGAATCGTGCAATGGTTTCTCGCTGGCCCGCTGGCGCAGCTCGCCGCCAGCTACGGTAGCCGCTTCGCCGCGCACGGTCTGGGCGTGGCGCAAATGTTCGGCGTGCTCGCGGCCAGCGCCGCGCTCGGCTGGCTCGGCGCGTGGCTGGCCGCGTCGCGCCACATCGCCCTGGGTCAGCCAAGATAGCGGCCATGTCGGGCGAAGCCGTTCTCACTCGCCATCTGACCAGCGAAACACCACGCGTGATGGTGGTGGACGGCTCGAAAGTCGTGCGCCGGCTGATCGAACAACTGCTCAAGGCCGATGTGCCTGGCGTTACCGTGCTGTCCTGCGAAAGCGGCGACGAAGCGAAACAGCAGCTCGCAGCCGGCGTCGTCGATCTGGTCACCACCGCTCTGCGCCTGCCGGACATGGACGGCGTGGAGCTTGCCCGCTATATCCGCGAACACTCGCCGCAAGCCTATATTCCGATCATCGTCGTTTCCGGCGACGTCAATGAGCGCCTCATCAACCGCGAGCTGACTGAATTCGTCACTGATTATTTCGACAAGTCGCTCGGCTTCAATGCGCTGTCGGACTTCATTCGCGGCTATGTGCGTCCGGAGTCCGCCATACACGGCGAGGTGCTGTACGTGGAGGACAGCCGCGTGGTCGCGCTGGCGACGCGACGCATGCTGGAAAAATTCGGCCTGACCGTGCTTCATGTCACCAGTGTCGAGGACGCCGTCGCGCACCTGGAAACCGGCATGGTGCAGGGCCGCGTCGGCGCCGACGTGGTGCTGTCGGACGTGAACCTGAAGGGCGAGCTGACCGGCGGCGACCTGCTCGAACGCATCCGCACCGAATTCGGCTATTCCAAGGGCCAGTTGCCGGTGCTGATCATGACCGGCGACGACAATCCGCAGAATCAGGCCACGCTGCTGCGCGCGGGCGCCAACGATCTGGTGCAAAAGCCGATTGAGGAACGCTTGCTCATCACCAAGCTGCTGTTCCAGATGCGCGTGTCGCGACATCTGCGCGAGCGGCATCGCACTGCGACCGCGTGAGCGCGGAAGTCAAACTCGCCCCGTCGTGGAAGACGCGCGTCGGCGCGTACCTGGAACAGCCGCAGATGCAGCGATTGAGCGAGTTCCTGCGTGCGCAGTTGCGCGAGGGCAAGACGATCTATCCGCCGCCAAAACGCATTTTCGCCGCGCTCGATACAACATCGTTCGAGCGCGTCAAGGTCGTCATTCTCGGTCAGGATCCGTACCACGGGCCGGGCCAGGCGCACGGCCTGTGTTTTTCCGTCCTGCCCGGCGTGCCACCGCCGCCGTCGCTGGATAACATCTTCCGCGAGATCGAGCGCGATCTGGGCATCCCGCGGCCGGATCACGGGTACCTTGTCGCATGGGCGCGGCAGGGCGTACTGCTGCTCAATTCCGTGCTCACGGTCGAACGCGGCATGGCCGGGTCGCATCAGGGCAAGGGCTGGGAGGGTTTCACCGATCACGTCGTCGATGTTTTGAACCGCGAGCGCGAAAACCTGGTGTTCCTGCTCTGGGGCAGCTACGCGCAAGCCAAGGGCAAGCTGATCGACACGCGCCGACACTGTGTACTCAAGGCGCCGCACCCCTCGCCATTGTCGGCCCATCGCGGCTTTCTCGGCTGCGGGCATTTTTCCCGCGCCAACGCGTGGTTGCGCGAGCATGGCCAGGCCGAAATCGATTGGCGGCTGCCGCTGGCCGGGCAACTTGACAATCCGGTCTGATTTATTGTACCGTACGGTGTAGTAAGTCCGGCCGCAAGGCCGGTTTGAACTTCGGGCTCGGTTTAGCACTCGAAGTAAGCGAGTGCTAAAATAGCGTTCGTATGGGAGGTTTCAATGACCGCTGCTGCTTTGGTTGCCAACAATCTGCCGATCCCCAGTGCGATCGGCAGTCTCGACGCCTATATGAACGTCGTGCACCGGATCCCGGTGCTTAGCGTCGAAGAAGAACAGGCACTGGCCCGCCAGTACGCCGGCGAAAACGATCTGGATGCGGCCAAGCGCCTGGTGCTTGCGCACCTGCGTTTTGTCGTGCATGTCGCACGGGGCTACAACGGCTACGGCCTGCAACTGGCGGATCTGATCCAGGAAGGCAATATCGGCCTGATGAAGGCGGTCAAGCGTTTCGATCCGGATATGGGCGTGCGTCTGGTGTCGTTTGCCGTGCACTGGATTCGCGCCGAGATGCACGAGTTCATCTTGCGCAATTGGCGCATCGTCAAGGTCGCCACGACCAAGGCCCAGCGCAAGCTGTTCTTCAACCTGCGCAAGTCGAAAAAGCGCTTGGGCTGGATGAACGCGGCTGAAGTCGCGGCCGTGGCCAAGGATCTGGGCGTGACCACAGCCGACGTGCTCGAGATGGAATCGCGCCTGTCCGGCCACGACATGGCGTTCGATGCGCCGACCGATGCGGACGACGACGAGCGGCCCGCGCCGGTGGCGTATCTGGTGGACCATTCCGCCGATCCGTACCACGCGCTGGAAAGCGAGAATCAGGAAGACGCGAACCTGGATTCGCTGCAGAAGGGTCTGGCCAAACTCGACGCGCGCTCGCGCGACATCATCTCTCGACGTTGGCTCCGGGACGGCGACAAGGCTACCTTGCAGGAGCTCGCCAATGAGTACGGCGTTTCCGCCGAGCGCATCCGTCAGGTGGAAGTCAATGCCATGAAAAAGATGCGCGCGGTATTTGCTGCATAGCAGGGACGCAAATCAAATTACGCTGTCGGCCGCAGGCCGACGATCACGCCCCCTCTCCCGCGCGCGGGATAGGGCAAGGGGTGAGGGCAATCAGGACATCGAACGGCCCGGGTAACCGGGCCGTTTGCGTTTAGTACAAGTCCACAGGATCCACATCAATCGACCAGCGTACGCGGCGCGCCTGCGGCAATGCGCGCACCTGCGCGAGCCAGCCGACAAGAAAACCGTGCAGGCGCTGGCGCTGCGTGGCACTGACCAGTAACTGGCCGCGTTGCGATCCGGCACGACGCGGCATCGGTGCCGGCATCGGCCCGAGCACACTCACGTCGTCTGCAGGCTGCGCAGTTTGCGCGGCCGCGGCGAGAAATTCTTCCACTGCGGCGAGCATTTTCGCCTCGGCGCGCAGCAGCGCCAGATGCGCATACGGTGGCAAGACCGCTTCGCGGCGTTCGTCGAGCAACGCACGCGCGACGTGGGCATAGCCATGGCGCAACAGATCGCGCAACAGCGGATGCTCCGGATGGTGGGTCTGCAGCCAGACCGTACCCGGTCGCAGCGCGCGTCCTGCGCGTCCGGCGACCTGCACGATGAGTTGGCACAGGCGCTCGCTTGCTCGGAAATCTACGCTGAACAGGCCGGCATCTACGCCGATCAGGCCGACAAAAGTCAGGTTCGACAGATCGTGACCCTTGGCCAGCATCTGCGTGCCGACGAAGATTCCGGGTTGATCCGGCGCGAGGAGACCGAGCAGCTCGTCGACGCTGCCGCGGTGTGTGGTTTCACGGTCGATGCGCACGATCGGACTGCCCGGAAACAGACCCGCCAGTGCCTGTTCCAGGCGCTCGGTGCCCATGCCCTGTGGGGCGAGAGCGGATTGCCCGCACTCCGGGCAGGTCGGCGGAACTGATCGTTGCGCGCCGCAATGATGGCAACGCAGGCGCGCGTCGCCGCGGTGCCAGGTCAGCGGCTTGTCGCAGCGCGCGCAGGCGGCGTGCCAGCCGCAGGAACGGCAGGTCAGCACCGGCGCATAGCCGCGCCGGTTGCGGAACACCAGGGCTTGCTCGCCGCGCGCCAGGCATGCACGAATGCCGGCGATCAGTTCGGGCGCAAGGCCATCGGTCAGGCGCTTGCCGCGCAGATCGACCACGCGCAACTCCGGCACGCGTGCGGCGCCCGGCCGCGATTCCAGATGCAGTTGTCGGTAGCGCCCGGCCTGCGCATTGGCCAGCGATTCCAGCGATGGCGTGGCCGAGCCAAGCACGACCGGCACGCCGAGCGCCTTGGCGCGGACCAGGGCGAGATCGCGTGCGTGGTAGCGCAATCCATCCTGCTGCTTGAACGAAGCGTCGTGTTCTTCGTCGACCACGATCAAACCCGCGCGCGGCAGCGGCACGAACACCGCCGAGCGCGTGCCCAGGATCACGCATGTCTCGTCGCGCACGCAGGCGAGCCAGGCATGCATGCGTTCGCTGCCGGCCAGATCCGAATGCAGGGCATGCACCGGCGCATCCAGACGCTCGCGGAAACGCCGCAGCAATTGCGGCGTCAGGCCGATCTCCGGCACCAGGATCAGCACCTGCTCGCCGCGCGCCAGCGCCTGTGCGGCGAGCGTGAGATACACCTCGGTCTTGCCGCTGCCGGTGATGCCGTCGAGCAGAAATGGCGCAAAACGACCGGAGTCGGCGGCGATCGCGGCAACCGCAGCTTGCTGTTCTGCGGTCAAGTCCGGTGCTGCGATGCGTGCGCGCGGCGGTGCCGCGGTCGCCACGCGCAACGTTTGCAGCAGTCCGCGCCGACGCAGATTCGCTGCGCCACTGCGCCACTGCGGCAGGCGTTCGTCCAGTACGGTGTAGGTCTGCGGACCGGCACGCAGAATGTCGAACAAGGCTGCACTTGCGCTGCCGGGTTTGACCACGGTGTCGGTGGCTGCGTGCGTCAGCGCGATGGCCGGCTCGCCGTTCGCCGGCAAGGCGCGTGGCAGGCGCAAGCGCGCGGGCAGGGCAGTATCGAGCACTTCGCCAAGCGGGTGCTGGTAGTAGCGTGCCGCCCAATCCAGCGTCGCCAGCAGCTCGCGCGTGAGTACGGGTTGCGGATCGAGCAAAGCGAGTGCGTGCTTGAGCCGCGCTGGTGGAATGTCTGATTCGGCTGCACTGCCGACGACGATACCCACGCGTTGGCCGCGACCGAACGGCACCGAAAGGCGCGAGCCTGGTGCGATCGACGCGGCGGCCACGCCACGTGGCGGCAGGTAGTCAAAAACCTGAGGCAGCGGCACGGGCACGGCCACGCGCAGAATCGTCGTCATCGTCCGTGGCCGAGGCTGCGCGGGAGTGGGTTGCCGGCAAAAATCATGGCTTGCGTGAAAATCGTAAGTGGATGCTCAGATATGCTGTTCAATGAATTGTTGTAAAAAGGTTTTTACGCTTATCCACAAACCGTGTGGATAAGTCTGTGCATGGACGTTTGCACAGCGGGCCGCAAAGCGCGCCATTACATGCATGGCTACGGCTTGGTGAAAAATTAACCAGCCTGAAATAGTCATATTAAATCAATATATTACAAACGGAAAATGGGTATACTTTGGCGCATTTCACGGCTCTGGAGTGCGCCGTCCAGGACATGGGTCGCGCTGTGCAAAACCGGCTGCGCCGGCTGGGGGGTCAACCACCTTCCTGTTCGCGCGTTGTTGTACTGCAAGCGAGCCGATGCCGTCGCGCCCATGTCGCATACTATTACTTTGGAACCCTCCGCCAGCTGGATGCCCGAACGCGTGGATGCGGCCCGAACTGTCGAACGCTCACTCGATCAGTTTTTGAAAAGCGTCGAACGCCGCGCCTTGCGCATGGCCGAGTTGGCCACGGCCAGCCGCGACGAAGCTCTGGATCTGGTGCAGGACGCGATGTTCGGCTTTGTCCGCCATTATGCCGCCAAGCCGGAGGCAGATTGGGCACCATTGTTCTATCGCGTGCTCGACAGCCGTCTGCACGACTGGCACCGTCGTCGCAACGTTCGCAGCCGCTGGCTGGCGGTGTGGACACGCAACGACGCGGACGACGAATCCGACGCGATCGCGCAGGCGCCGGATACGAGCGACCCGGGCCCGCTGTTGCGCCTGGCCGGCAACGAGGCCGCGCATGCGCTCGACAACGCACTGGCGCGATTGCCGCTGCGCCAACGCCAGGCATTTTTGCTGCGCTTGTGGGAAGGCTTCGATGTCGCCGCCACCGCGCGTACCATGCGTTGCAGCGAAGGCAGCGTGAAAACGCACCTGTCGCGCGCGCTCACTGCGCTGCGACGCGAACTGGAGGATCACGCATGAACTCATCCGGAATGCCGCAATGGACCGAGCAGGCCCGACGCTTACTCAACGCATCCGCCCAGTCGCTGGATGCGGCAACGCTGTCGCGCTTGAACCGTGCACGCCAGGTCGCATTGGCGCAGCGCACCGCACGCCGGCGGACGTGGGTGTTTCTGCCGGCCGGGCTTGCCGCCGCCTGCGCAATGCTACTGGCCGTGGGTGTCTGGCAAGCGCAGCGTAGCCGCAGCACGGCGGCTCCCGGGCCGATAGCGACACCCAACGTCGTAGCGCAGACCGTCCCCACGCCAAGCGTGGCGGTCACCACGGCGAACATGGCCAACACCGCGCAATCCCATCCCGCTGCAGTGAGTAACAACGCGCAGGACGCCACGGGCAGCAAGCCGGATGATCTGGAGCTGATCGGTGCAGCCGACAATCTGGACATGGTGCAGGATCTGGATTTTTACGCTTGGCTGGATACGCACTCCGCCAAGGACAACGATGGCTGAGTTGGCGCCAATGCCACAGCGGCGGCGCAGCCATCGCCTGTTGTTCGCAATCGGCTTGCTCGCGGCGTGCACGGGCGCGTACGCACAGGCCGATGCACCGCCACCCGCTGCGGTTGCGTCTGCGCCGATACCATGGTCGAGCCTGAGTCCGGCCGAACAGCAGGTGCTTGCGCCGGCACGGGCGCGCTGGGATTCGCTCAAGCCCGAGCAACAGGAGCATCTGCAACGTGGCGCGCAGCGATGGGCCGGAATGAGCCCGGAGCAACGCACGCAATTGCGGCAAAAGTACGATGAGTTCCGCGCCCTGCCGCCGGAGCAACAGCAGCACATCCGCCAGGCATTCAAACGGTTTTCCAGCCTGCCGAAGGGGCAGCGCGAAAAATTGCACGAACAGTTCCGGCAGATGAGTCCGGACCAGCGTCGCGCATTTCTGGCCGGTGCGGTTGCGCAGCAGCGCGCCGGTGCGGCACGGGAATTTTTCGAGTCGATGCCGAAATCCGAACGTCAGCCGACGCGGCAGATGCTCAAGGCGTTGACGCCCGCGGAACGCCGCACGTTGCGCCAGACCTGGCGTGGTCTGCCGCAGGATCAGCGCGGTGCGTATCGACAACGCCTGTTGCGCATGACGCCGGCGCAACGCAGCGCCGAGCTGGCACGGACACCCGCAAGGTCGCAGCACCACCGGTCACAGCGGTGAAAGAATCCGCCGTGAGGCGCTGAATTTGCCGCCGAAACGCGTCATTCCGTCCGCGCGCAGGCGCGGTGCATCCTCGCGTAGATAGCGATCCAGAGCAGCTGCGTCAGTCAAACGGTACTGCACACTCAGATTGTGGCGTCCCGTCGCGGGTGGCGGCTCGCGGCACTCGAGGATTTCCGCAGATACGAATCCAGGCAGTGCCAATATCTCGCGGACATGCGCATCAAGCCAGGCGCAATATCCCACATACGACCCGGCCTCGATTTCAAGATTCACTTCGTACACGATCATGTCGTGGCTACGCTGACCACGACCGCCGCGGCGATGCCGAGCGAAATCATCACTGTGTAGCAAATGCCGATCGCACCATATTTGATCGTGGTGAAGAACCAGCCCTGTTTGTATACTTTTTTCTGCATCAGGAACAGGTAGATCGGCAGCCACCAGCCCATCGCGAAAATGGCCAGACCCAGCGGCGCCTCCAACCACGGCGCCGCTGCCTTCGCCCAGCCGCGTGCCAGCGCCGCCAGCGTGAGCAACAGCATCGACAGGAACGCGAACGCGTGACTGTGCAAGGCCACGATCAGGTGCTCCATGTACAGTCGGCGCTTGAACAGAAAGAAGATTTTCAACAGCAACGCGAACAGCGGCATCAGCACGAACAACACCTGCGGCAGCAGGCCGATCGCACCGAGCAGGAATGGTCCGGGGTCCTTGCGGATGCGCGGCAGATTCTGGCGCGCGTGCTCAAGAGCGGTGTTGAGCTTGGCGTTGACGAAGTCCGGCAGCCAACCGATGCGGATCGGATTGTTGGCCGGATCCCAGGGCTTGTCGTTGATCTGGATGCTGTCGGCGTCCGGATCCGTTGGCGGCTTTTCGCCGCGTGCCTTGGCGCTGTCGACACTCTTGAGGTACGCCAGGCGTGCGTCGGCTTGCTTGCCGATGCGTGTCGCCGCTTTTTCCATATCGGTGTTCATTGCCTGCTTGGCCTGGCCAGCCGCCGGCGTCGTCGCGTCAATGATCGTGCTGGCGATCACCTTGCCCGACTGCAACCGCGCCAGAGCCGCATCCCGTCGCGCGACCACCTCCTGCGCCGTCATCGCCGCGGAAATGCCGTGGTCGCCATCATCGAAATTCAGCACATTCAGTTTGAGGCTGCCCAGCGAGATCTGGATCAGGAAAAACGCGAGCACGCTGAGGAAAAAATACAGCCGGAATGGCGTGACGTAGCGCACGCGGCGGCCGGCAAAGTATTCGACCGTAAGGTACCCCGGGCGGAAATACAGCGGAATCAGGGTGTGGAAGGTGCGCGAGTCGATGTT